>JADGHN010000016.1 GCA_019683875.1 Clostridia bacterium | reverse complement strand
CAGTTCCACGTGCGCGGTCCGCACGATCCGGAACGGCGGGTCCGGATTGAACCAGGCGAGGTCGAGGCGATCCGTCGCGGCATCCATGGCCATACCTCCCGAATCCGTCGGTTCTCGGCGCCGGCCGGCGTCAGTCCTCGTAGTAGATGCGCGCGGACGCCCGATCGAACGTCTCCACCGCCTCCGCGGGAACCGGGCTCCACTCCTGAAGGCGCCGGTACCGGCCCCCCCAGAAGACGAGCGGCGCGCGGCCCGGCTCGCCTTCGTGCAGCGCCAGGACGCGGCCCACCACGATGGCGTGGTCCCCGGCGTCCACGACCCGCTCCACCGTGCACCCGGCGGCGCCCAGGCAGCCGACGAGAAGCGGGCCTCCCTCCCACGGAACGAAGCGGAACTCGGGCGCGGTGCCGCCCCGCGCGCCGGAGAAGTGGCGCGACACGGCTTCCTGCTCCGCGCTGAGGACATTCACCGCGAACGCCCCCGCGGCGCGAATGTGCTCCAGCATGCGCGCGTCCCGGTGGATGCAGACGAGGAGCAGGAGGGGCTCCAGCGACACGGAGCAGAACGCGTTGGCCGTCATGCCGCGCATCTCGCGACCGTTCTGCGCCGTGACGACCGTCACGCCCGTGGCGAAGAGCCCCATCACGCGGCGGAAGCGCTGCGCGTCCACCTGCACGGGACCTACGCCTCGCCGCTCGCCCTCGGTGAGGCGCCGGCCGGCGACGCTTCGCCGGCGCGCTCAAGGAAGGCGCGCACCCGGTCGACGTACGGCTGCTTGTCGTAGCTCTGGTACAGCGCGCCCGCCATGCGGACCGGATCGCCGAAGAAGAAGCGCTCGTACAGCACCTGGCGGGACCCGAAGGCGCTCGCCGCGACGTCCCAGGCCAGCCGGAACAGGCGAACCCGCTCGTAGGCGCCGGCGCTGCGCGCCTCAAGGTAGCGCTCGACGACCGGCCCGACCGGGCTGTGGAAGTCGGCTTCCGTGGGCAGGGCCATGAGGCCGCTGGCGCTCAGCTGCTGGATGATCTCCACGAGGCGCGGGTACATCTTGGGGTACAGGTTGCGCGCGGCGTTGAGCGGCGCCCACGCCGGCGTCATGACGCCCCACGCGTCGACGGCCGCGTCGGCCTCGGCCGCCCGCAGGAACGCCCGCATGGACTCCAGCGCGAGGATGACTTCCGCGGCCTTCTCCTGGACGTGCTGGAAGGCGTCGATGCCGATGGTGTCGATGATCGAGCAGACGATCCCGAGGATGAATTCGGTCTTGGCCACGTTCTTGACGACAACCTGGTGGGCCATGTGGACGACGGCGTTCGTCGCGGCGTAGACCTCGTTGCATTTCTTCGTGTCCTGGTAGAGGAACACGCGCTCCCAGGGGACGAGGACGTCCTCGAAGACGACGACCGCGTCCATCTCCTCGAAGCGGGAGCCCAGCGGGTGGTCGAAGTGGCTGCGGCCGTAGTCGAACGTCTCCCGGCAGATGTACTTGAGGCCGGGCGTGCTGGACGGAATCGCGAAGGCGAAGGCGTACGGCGCGTCCTCGGGCGCGCCCTTGAGCACGGTGGACGGGAAGACCATGATCTCGTCGGAGATGGGGCCGAGCGTGGCCAGCATGCGCGCGCCGCGGATGACGATGCCGCGATCCGTCTCCTTCACCACCCGCGCCGTGAGGTACGGGTCCTTCTGTCTTGCGGGACCGGCGGCGCGATTGGCCTGGGGGTTGATCAGCGTGTGCGTGAGGCAGAGGTCGTGCTCGCGGACGTATTCGTAGTAATTGCGGATGTTGTCGCCGAACCGGGGATCGGCTTCCCTGAAGTAGTCGGCAGCGGCCGCCATGGCCATGAGGCTCGCGTTCAGGTAGTCCGGCGTGCGCCCCAGCATGCCCCCGGACGCGTCGCTCCAGCGCTTGATCATGCGGCGGCGCCGCGCCAGATCCTCGTGCGTGCGAGGCTGAAGAAAGCTCATTCCCACCCGGTCGCCCGTCGACGGCGACACGTACGTCATCTCGTCGCGCAGCGCGGGATCGTGCTGCATGTCATACAGTTGCGCGATGCTGCGCGTGACGTTGCGGAACGCCGGGTGCTGGGTGATGCCCGTCACCACGCGCTCGCCCTGGATCCACACGTCCCTCGGTTCCGAGTCGAGCCGCTCCAGGTACTCGCGGCCGGTCCTCGCTCCCACCATCGGTCCCTCCCATCGATGCGTCGCTCACTCCACGCCGAAACGGGGAATCGGGTGCTCGCCGAGGGCCACGTGGATGGTGGAGAGTTCGGTGTAGAATTCGAAGCTGTAGTGACCGCCCTCGCGGCCGATGCCGCTGTGCTTCGCGCCGCCGAACGGCGTGCGCAGGTCCCGCACGTTCTGCGAGTTGACCCACACCATGCCGGCCTCCATGGCCTGCGCCACGCGGTGCGCGCGCTGCACGTCCCGCGTCCACACATATGCGGCCAACCCGTACTTCACGTCGTTCGCCAGGCGCACGGCCTCCGCCTCCCCTTCGAAGCGCAACACGGTCAACACGGGGCCGAAAATTTCTTCCTGCGCCACGCGCATGTCGTTCGTGACCTCGGTGATGAGGGTCGGCTGAAGGTAGTTCCCCTTGGGTAATTCCGCCGGCCGGTCGCCACCGGCGACCACGGCGGCCCCCTCCTCGCGCGCCAGGTCGACGTAGCCCTTCACCCGCTGCCAATGGTCGGGGTGGATGAGCGGGCCGACCTCCGTGCGCTCGTCCTGCGGGTCGCCGACGCGGATCCGCCGCACGCGCTCCGCGAGCGCGGCGACGAACTCGTCGTACACGGCCGTCTCCACGAAGAGCCGCGACCCGGCCGTGCAGCGCTCGCCGTTGAGGGAGTACACGCCGAACACGGCCGCGTCGAGCGCCCGCTCCAGATCCGCGTCGGCGAACACCAGCACGGGCGACTTGCCGCCGAGTTCCATGGAGTAGCGCTTCAATGTGGAGGCGCCGTTGCGCATGATCTCCATGCCGGTCGTCGTCTCCCCCGTGAAGGAGATGAGCTGCACGCCGGGATGGGCGACCAGCGGCGCGCCCGCCGTGTCCCCGAACCCGTGCACGACGTTGAACACGCCGTCCGGCACGCCGGCTTCCTGGACGGCTTCCGCGAGCAGCGCGGCCGTGGCCGGCGACCACTCCGCCGGCTTCAGCACGCACGTGTTGCCCGCGGCCAGGCACGGTGCGATCTTCCACGTCTCCAGCATGAGCGGGGTGTTCCAGGGCGTGATGAGCCCGGCGACGCCGACCGGCTTGCGCACCGTGTAGTTGATGAACGCGCCCTCGACGAGGTAGCTCTCCCCCGTCATCCGCGTCGCCATCTCCGCGAAGAAGCGGAAGTTCTGGGCCGCCCGCGCCGCCTGGCCGCGCGCCTGGCGGATGGGCAGGCCGGTATCCAGCGTCTCCAGCCGGGCGAACTCGTCGCCGCGCGCCTCCAGGGCGTCGGCGATGCGCCGGAGCGCCGCGGCCCGCTCCGCCGGCTTGTGGCGCCACCAGGACTCCTCGAAGGCGCGCCGCGCCGCGCGCACGGCGCGGTCGACGTCCTCCGCGAGCCCTTCGGCCACCTCCGCCAGGGGTTCGTTCGTGGCGGGGTTGAGCGTCGGGAACCATCGCCCGGCCGCGCCTTCCGTGAACCGGCCGTCGATGAAGTGCAGGACGGGCTTCATGCGTCTGCCACCACCGGATTCTCGAGCGCTCCCAGGCCGTCGATCTCCAGCCGCATGATCTCGCCCGGACGCACGTGGGAGATTCCCTTGGGCGTCCCGGTGAGGAGGACGTCACCGGCCTGCAGCGTCATGAACGCGCTGACGAATTCGATGATCGCCGGCACGTCGTGGATGAGCTGGGACGTGCGGCCCCGCTGGCGCAGTTCCCCGTTGACGTACGCGCGCAACTCCAGGTCGTGCACGTTCGGGACGTCGTCGCGATCGACGAGCCATGGCCCGATGGGGCCGAAGGTGTCCCAGCCCTTGGCGCGGATCGGCGGCCGGTACATGTTCCCGACGAAGTCGCGCACGGTGACGTCGTTGGCGATGGTGTACCCGGCGACATGGTCGAGCGCCCGCGAGGCCGGCACGCGACGGCACGGCCGGCCGATGACCACCGCCAGCTCCACCTCGTAGTGCATGTGGGCCACGCCCTTCGGGTAGACGACGGGCGCCCGGTGCCCCACGAGCGACGTGATCGGCTTGAGGAAGAGCACCGGCTCCGGAGGGGTCTCGAGGCCGAGTTCCTCCGCGTGATCGGCGTAGTTCAGGGCGAGGCCGATCACCTGCCGCGGTTCCACCGGCGGCAGCCAGACGACATCGTCCGGGCGATGCGCGCGCCCGGCCTCGTCGAGGAGGACCCCCTCCGCCTCGCGCCACTCGCCCTCGTGGAGGCGGCCGTCCGCGAGAAAGCGGGCGCGCTTCATACCGCCGCCCCCGAGGTCGCGCCGAGGAGTCCGAGGTCTTCCATGACGCGCCGTAGCTTCGCCTGGGTCGCCTCGCCGGGCGGCGCGAGGGGCAGCCGCAGGGCCGGGTGGATCTTGCCCATCCATCCCAGCGCCGTCTTGACCGGCCCCGGGTTCGTCTCAAGGAAGAGGGCCTCGTTCAGCGGCAGCAGCCGGTAGTGCAGGGCGCGCGCCTCCTCCCAGCGCCCCGCGGCGCAAAGGTCGTAGAGCTGGGCGACCTCACGCGGCATCACGTTCGCCGTGGCCGACACGTGGCCGGTGCCGCCGAGGGCCAGCATGGGGAAGCAGAGCGCCTCGATGCCGGAGTAGACGAGGATCCCGGGGCAGGCGGCGATCTCGTCGCTCACCTGCTGCAGGTTCGTGTTCGCCTCCTTGACCCCCACGACGTTCGGGCAGTCCTCGTACAGGCGGGCCATCGTTTCGACCTCCAGGTTGACGGCCGTGCGCCCCGGGATGTTGTAGATGATCACCGGCAGCGCGACGCTCTCGCAGACGGCCTTGAAGTGCTCGTAAAGACCGCGCTGCGACGGCCGGTTGTAGTACGGGACGATGACGAGGGCCGCGTCCGCGCCCAGTGCCTCCGCGCGTTTCGTGAGCCGGATCGTCTCCCGCAGGTTGTTCGTCCCCGTTCCGGCCACAACCGGCGCCCGGCCCGCCGTGGCCTCCACGGCGAGCTCGATCATGAATTCCCGCTCGTCCAGCGAGAGCGCGCTGGGTTCACCCGTCGTGCCCGTGACGGAGATCCCGTGGGTGCCGTTGGCCAGCTGCCATTCCACCAGGCGGCGGAAGGCGGCGGCGTCGATCTCGTCGTCCGGCGTGAAGGGCGTCACCATGGGCACGATGGAGCCCCTCAGCCTGCGCTGCGCCTCGGCGCGGTCCACTCGCTCAACCCCTTTCGCGGGTCCTCGTCTCCCTCTCCCAGGCCTCGAACGCCCGCAGGGTACGCAGCTTGTGCTCCCGGGCGAACGCCTCGACCGCGTCCGGCGCGGCGCCGGTTTCCAGGAGGCGCAGGAGCTCCTCGTGCTCCTCCAGCGACTCCCGCGACCGGTTGGGCACGAACGCGAACACCGTGCGGCGCATGGCGTCCAGCTGGCGCATCACGTTATCGATGGCGTCGCGCAGGAACGCGTTGGGGCAGCGTTCCCGCAGGTGCGCGTGAAACGCGCGGTTCAAGCGGCTGTACGCCATGACGTCCAGCTCCGCGATGGCCGCGCGCATCTCCGCGTTCATGCGGCGCAGGTGGGCCAGGTCGTCCGGCGTGACGCGTCCGACCGCCAACGCCGTGGCGTATCCTTCGAGCACGGCGAGGGTGCTGAACGCATCGTGGAAGGCCGCCTCGTCGGGGACGGCCACCCGGGCCCCGCTGAACGGCTGGTACTCCACGAGGCCTTCCGCTTCCAGCCGACGCACGGCCTCCCGCACCGGAATGGGGCTTGTGCCGAACTCCTTGGCCAGTGCGTCGATGACCAGCCGGTATCCAGGCCCGTAGGTTCCGTCGAGAATCCGCTGGCGAAGGATGGTGTACGCCAGTTCCTGCTTGCTGGGCACAACGGCGTTGCGTGCGCCCTCATCCGTTGGGTTGGTCAAATCGAACGGTTCACTCATATGTGAAGTCATATACGATCGGCACCGTGAAAGATCCTGCCGGCGCCCCCCGATGTGCGCACGGGAAAGGCGCCGGCGTCCGCGTCAACCCTGGACCAGGTCGCGAATCGCCTCGAGTCCCCGCCGGATGTCCTCCTCCGACGCGGCGAGGGAGATCCGCAATTCGTGCTGCGCCTGGCGGCCAAAGGCCGTGCCCGGCACGGCGACGACGCCCTTCTCGGTGACGAGCCGCCGCGCCACCTCTTCCGCCGGCCCCGCCGCAGACACGTCGACCATGAGGTAGAAGGCGCCCTCGGGCGTGTACCGGTACAGCCCCCACTCCCGGACCAGCGAGACCGCCAGGTCGCGCCGGCGGCGGTATGCCGCCACCATCTCCGGGACGTATTCGCCCGCGGAGGTCAGCGCGGCTTCCGCCGCCCGCTGCGCGACCATGGACGACGAACTGAAGATGGCTTCCGCCACCCGCTGCAGCGGCTCCACGACCTGCGCCGGGGCCACGAGGTAGCCGAGCCGCCAGCCCGTCATGGCGTACGTCTTCGAGAAGCTGTACACCGCCATGGCGCGCTCCGGCTGGACTTGGAAAATGGACGTCGGCGCGCGGTCGAAGTAGATCTGGTCGTAGACCTCGTCCGAGATCACCCACAGCCCGTGACGCTCCGCGACGCGCGCAATCCGCTCCACCAGGTCCCGCGGGAAGACGGCGCCCGTGGGGTTGGCCGGGCTGTTGATGACCACGGCCTTGCAGTGCGGGGGGATCCGCCAGCCGTCCGGGTCCGGCAGGAAGCCGTTCTTCGGGTCCAGCGGGTAGAAGACCGGCTCCGCCTGCAGGATGCGGGCCTGCCCGGCGGCGTTGGGCCAGCCGGGATCCGGCAAGAGGACCGCATCGCCCGGGTTGAGCACGGCCGCGAGCGCCAGGAACAGGGCGCCGACGCCGCCCGGCGTGACGAACACCTGCTCGGGAGCGGCGTCGTATCCGTTGACGCGCTTCAACTTCTCGCTGATCAGTTCACGCAGGCGCATGGGCCCGGCCGTCGGCGTGTAGACCATGCGCTCCTCAAGCACGGCTTGCGCCGCGGCCTTGCGGATCGGCTCAGGCGTGAGCATGCTGGGCTCGCCGTACTCCAGGTGAACGAGGCCGGGACGGTTGCCTGCGAACGCGGCGATGGCGCGAATGCCCGAACGGGGCAGGCTGGTGACCAGCGTGGACAGCGGCGGTTGCGACGTCATGGGCATCCTCCCAACAAGGAGCCTTTCGACGCCGCGTTCGGCCATCCTGCGTTGTCCGCGTCAGCGCAGCAAGGTGGTCACGGCCGCCTCGCCGAGGCCGACGAGCGCGCCGATGGCTCCCCCGACCCACTCGACGAAGCGGAGCTCGCGGCGCATGAGGTCGAGGAACAGCCGCTCCAGCTCGTCGGCCGAGAACGACTCCACCCGCTCTTCGACCATGGCGGCGATGTCCCACCCGCTGCGGACGTGGTGCAGCAGCTGATCAAGCGACTCAGCGAAGAACGCGCGCACCTCTCGCCGGACGACCCCCGCGAGCCAGTTCCCGGCGAGATTCGCGACCGGCGACGGCAACCACCCCAGCCGCTCCGCGAGGCGCGTCGCGGCCGACTCGGCGACCTGCGCCGCCACCTGCTCCCTCAGGCCCACGTTCGACAGCTCTTGGAGAAGATCGTCGGCCGAGAGCAGCCGTTCGGCCACGGCTTGTCCCATGGCGCGGGCCAGCGCCTCGCGCCGGGCGGGGATGACGCCCTGGATGCGCCAGGGTCCAAGGCGGATCGGATGGCGAGGGCGAAACAGCATGCGCACCGCGAGCCAGTTCGTGAACCAGCCGATCAGGCCGCCGACGGCCGCCATCCACACGAAGGTCAACGACGACCCTCTCCGAGCGGCGGCCCGGACGCGTCCCGCGCAGCCGCCGCGCAGCGCTCGCAACCGGCGCAGCGCCCCACCCGCGTCTCGAACACCCGCTCAATGGTCTCCACGGCGTGCTGGCCGTCGCCTTCGCCGACCTCGCCGTGCAGGACGATGCGGCGCGGCGCCATGGTGATCAGGGCGCTGATCAGCACGTCCTCGTATTCGACGTCTCCCGTCTCCGTGGGGGCGAGTTCCGGAGGCAACGCCTCGCGCACGCTGGCGCCGGCCTCGTCCAGGAGGCCGAAGGCGCCGCGGTCCCGCGGCACGACGTGGACCGTGTCCACGCGCGGTTCCTGCGCCTCCACGAAGTGCCGCAGAAGGCGGACGAACTCCTCGTACTCCCGTTCGAGGATGTAGTCGTCCACGGCGCGGTCGACCGCGTCCTCCAGCTCTTCGAGGTAGTCCTTCAGGCGAAACGTGACAAACCCGTCCACGATGACGTTGTTGTGCCGTTCGAGGTACTCCTGGAGGCGGGCCAGCACCTTGGTCTTGCGCGGCATGCCGGCGCGCCCGGCGCCCGCGGCCTCTTCGCGCAGGTGGACCTGGGCGTATCCGAGGATGCGCTCCTGTTCGTCGGGCGAGAAGTCGTCGTAGTGCGACCGGATCAAGCGCCGCAGCAACCGGGGCTCCCATTCGCGGCAGATGACGTCAGCCAGCGCGCCGGCGACGCCCTGGCGCACGGCGGCCACCGCCTCCGTGGCGCGCGGGTCGTCGCGGCGGACGTCGAAGCGGCAGCCCAGAAAGCGCCAACGCCCGCGGTCGACGACGTCGACGGCGACGGTCACGCCGTAGCGGGCGGCCGCGCCGGAGAATTCCTGCGCCAGGCGGGCGCGGATCTCCTCGAGCCCCTCCGACGCGCCGATGGCGATCGTCTCCATGCCATTCACCCCCAGGCATCGCGGCGTCAGGATAGTATACGGACCCCCGGCGTCGCCCATACGCCGGCATTCCACATTCTGGGACGGCCGGATCATGATACAATGCCGTCAGCAAGACCCGACCGACCAGTCGGTTGCGTCGACCCGGCGCCCCGCTGGCTCGGCCGGTCGAGGAGGCCCATCATGTCGAGCAAGTCCATCGAACCCGTCGACCCCGAACGCCAGCTGGAGGAGCTTCGCTCGCTGCGCCTGCAAGGGCGAGAGTTCCTCGAATACTTCGAGGAGAAGATCCAGCCGTACCGCGACCGGGTGATCGAGATCCGTCGCGAGGTGGCCAAGGCCGCGCCCAAGATGAGCGACGACCGCAAACGCAAGCTCTGGATGCAGCAGTGGTTCATCGAGTTCCGCGGTCGCGGCGGTTACGCGCGCATCGTGGAGAGCATCCGCAGGCAGGCGGCCGAGACCGGCGAATACGACGACGTCGTCCGCCTCATCGAAAAGCAGGCGGCGGAGGAGCGCCATCACCGCAAGCAGTACGCCGACCTGCTCATCGGCCGCGGCTGGGTGGAGAGCGAGGAAGAGCTTGAGCGGCGCTTCATGCCGAGCGCCATGCTCACCGCGTTCACGACGTTGAACTCCCACGCCGTCGCCGACTACCCGCTCGCCGTGAACTACGCGGCCGTCAACCTCGGCGCGGAAGTCATCTCCGAGGCCAACATGGAAGCGCTCCTCAGCTACGTCACGGACGAGGACTGGCGCGAGGTCCTCAAGCAGCAGCTCGCGGACGAGCGCAAGCACACCGCGTGGGGCCGCTACGTGTTGGAGCGCTACGCCAACGACCCCGAGGTGCAGGCCCACTGCCTGACCATGGCGCGGAACGTGCTGGAGATCCAGTACGCCATGATCGACTTCGACCAGGTGCGCAGCCTCGTCCGCGAGATCAGCGACAGGGGCTAGACGCCCGACAGCGACTCCATCTCGGCGAGGGCCTCGCCGAAGACCGCCAGCGCCTCTTCGACGGGCTTCGGCGAGGTCATGTCCACGCCGGCCACCCGCAGCTGATCGATGGGATCCATGGAGCCGCCGAGGGACAGGAAGCGCAGGTAGCGATCCCGTTCCTCGGCGCCGCCTTCCAGGATGCCCTTCGCCAGCGCCGTGGCCGCGCAGAAGCCGGTCGCGTACTGGTACACGTAAAAGTTGTAGTAGAAGTGCGGAATCCGCATCCACTCCCGCCGGATCTCCTCGTCGGTGACCACGTCGGGCCCGTAATACGCGGCGTTGAGCTCGCCGTACATGGCGTCGAGGCGGTCGGCCGTGAGCGCCTCGCCCTGCTCCACCGTCTCATGGATCTTCCGCTCGAACTCCGCGAACATCGCCTGGCGGAACACCGTGGTGCGGAACCCTTCGAGGTGATGGTTCAAGAGGTACAGCCGCTCCCTCTTGCTCCCGGCTTTCCGCAACAGGTGATGCAGGAGCAGCGCCTCGTTGGCCGTCGAGGCCACCTCCGCGACGAACGTCGAGTAGTGCGAGTTCACGAACGCCTGCGCGCGCTGCGAGAAGAACGAGTGCATGGCGTGGCCCATCTCGTGGGCCAGCGTGAACATGCTGTCGAGGTTGTCCTGCCAGTTCGTCAGCACGAACGGGTGAACCCCGTACACGCCGCTCATGTACGCCCCGGCGCGCTTGCCGGGCCGCTCGTAGACGTCGACCCACCGCTGCTCGAAGCCGCGCGCGAGTTCCCTCGTGTACTCCTCGCCCAGCGGCCGGCAGGCCTCAAGGACCTCCGCTTTGGCCTCCTCGTAGGTGACCTCGCGGTCGAGGTCGGCGACGAGCGGCACGTACACGTCGTACATGTGCAGCTCATCCACGCCCAGCACCCGCTTGCGCAGGCGCATGTACCGGTGGAGGAGCGGGAGGTGACGGCGGATCGTGGCGATCAGGTTGTCGTAGACCGCCACGGGAATGTTGTCCGGAAACAGCGCGGCCTCAAGGGAAGACGAGAAGCGCCGCACGCGGGCGTAGAAGACGTCCTTTTTGATGTTGGCCGCGAGCGTGGCGGCCATGGTGTTGCGGACGGTGGCGTACGTGCCGTAGAACGCGCGAAACGTCTCCTCGCGCACGGCGCGGTTCGGGTTTTCCATCAGCCGTATGAAGCGCGCGTGCGTGAGCTGGACCGGCTCGCCCTTTTCGTCCTTCACGGTCGGGAAGGTGAGGTCGGCGTCATTGAGCATGCCGTAGATGTCTTCCGGAGCCTGCGCCAGCTCGCCGGCCATGGCGAGGAGCTGCTCCTCGGCCGGGGAGAGCACGTGGGGCTTCTCCCGCAAGAGCTGTTCGATGGAGCGCCGGTAGGTCTCAAGCCCCGGCGTCCCGTCCACCCAGGAACGCAGCGTGGCCGCGTCGATCTGCAGGATCTCCGGGTCGATGTACGACAGCTCGCTGCGAAGCTGCACGTAGAGCCCCACGGCGCGGTCGTACATCGCCTGGTGATGCGGATCGCGCGTGTCGAGGTCCCTACCCAGGCTGGCGTACGCCAGGATGCGCAACGCCCTTTCGTGGAGCTCGTCGCGCGTGCGCAGGCACTCCAGCAGCGTGCCGGGGCCCTCCGCCAGGCGGCCCTTGTAACGGGCAGCCCTGGGGATCTCCCCTTTCAGCGCGACGAATGCCTCCTCCCACGCCGCATCGCTCTCGAAGATGTCTTCCAGGCGCCACGTGTGGGACTCCGGGATTTCGTGGGCCACGTTCCGGGACATGAGTACGGTCGCCTCCCTCATCGTGGCATTGGCTTCGTGCCGCCGGGCGCGCTTCCCTGCCGGAGTGCCTGCCCGGGTCGGGCAGGGCTCGGCCGCCGGGGAAGCGAAGACGGTCGCGGAGGCGATGGCATTGTCACCTGCTCCGCGCATCGGATTTTCCCGGCACTGCTTCGTGTGCGGCCAGGAGAACGAGCACGGGCTGAAGGCCCGTTTCGAGGTGCTCGACGGGCGCGCCCGCACCACCGTGCGGCCGCCCGCCTTCGTGCGCGGCTTCGAGGGGATGCTGCACGGGGGCATCATCGCCGCGCTGTGCGACGAAGTCATGTGGTACGCCGGCTTCAGCCGCGACCTCTTCACGGTGACCGGAGACCTGTCGGTGCGGTACAAGGCGCCGGTTCCCGTCGACGGCGAGGTGCACGCGGAGGGCTGGGTCACCGAGGCGCGCCGCAAGATCGTCCGCACAGCCGCCGAGCTGCGCGGCCCGGGCGGCGAGCTCCTCGCGCTCGCGGAGGGGCGGTTCTTCGTCGTTCCTCCGGAGCAGATCCTGGGCGACGAGGAGATCCGGCTGTACGAGGCCGGCCAGTGGACCGGCGCCGGCCGGGCTCCGTGTCCGGGATCACGCTCCGTCCGCGCGGAACGCCGCTCGGGATAGCTCCCGGGCGAGTTCGGCGTCGTCCGTCAGCGGCACGGAACAGGCGAAGTTACGGCACACGTATGCGGTGGGCCGGCCTTCCAGCGCCGGGCGGCCGGCCCAGGCGGGGGGCAGGCGGTCGGGCGAACCTGTCAGCCGCCAGGCCCACGCGTCCGCATCCTCGGGCGCCCAGGTCAGCACCCTCGCGGGAAGATACGCCGCCCAGACCTGCCGCCACCACCCCCACGCGCGGCGGTCGCCCTCCGGCGCGGCGACCGTCACCTCCGTGCCACCCGTGGCTGCGCGCGCCCACGCGGCGCCCAGGGAGGCCATCCCCCACGACTGCCGCCGCATGGCGCCGGCGTGGGCCTCAAGCGCGGCTTCGGCCACGGCGCGGAACCGCTCGTCTCCGGTCAGCGGGTGGAGGCGCAGCAGCGTCGCCACCGCCACGCTCTGCGGCGCCGGCATGCCGGCGTCCAGAGCCGCCGTGGGCCGGTGGATCAGGTCCGAGGTGCCGGCTTCGGTGAGGTAGAACGCCCGCGCCGTCGAGTCCCAGAACCGGTCGACCATCCCGCGCGCGAGCTCCGCCGCCGCCACCAGCCACGCCGCGTCGAAGGTGGACTCGTACACGTCGACGAGACCGTGCGCGACGTACGCGTAGTCCTCCAGCGTGCCCTCGACGTCCGCCTGCCCGTTGTGGAAGCGGCGCAGCAGGCGGTCGGGACGCGGCCGCATGCGGTCGCGGAGTACGGCGGCGGCGCGCTCGGCGGCGTCCAGGTAGCGCCGGTCCTGGAGAACCTGCCATCCGTGGGCGAGCGCGCTCAGGGCGAGACCGTTCCAGCCCGCCAGCGCCTGCTCGTGGCGCGGCGGGCGAGGCCGGCGCTCGCGCGCCTCGAACAGGCGCCGCCGCCCGAGCTCCAGCCGCTTGCCCACCACCTCCGCCGTCAGGCCGTAGCGGGCCGCCAGGTCGTCGACGGATGCGGCGACGTGCAGCACCGTGGAGCCGCCCTCGAAGTTGCCGGACGGCGTCACGCCGTAGCGCGCGCAGAGGAGCTCCCAGTCTTCCGGAGCCGCGGCGCGCACTTCGTCCGGCGTCCACACGTAAAAGCGGCCCTCGCCGCCATCGCTGTCGGCGTCGATGGAACTGTAGAACACGCCGTCGGGCGAGATCATCTCCCGCAGCAGGAAGTCCAGCGTCTCGCGCGCCACGCGGGCGAAGAGAGGGTCGCCCGTGACGCGGTGCGCGTCCAGGTAGACCGGAACGAGAAGTGCGCTGTCGTACAGCATCTTCTCGAAGTGCGGCACCTGCCAGGCGGCGTCCACGGCGTAACGGTGGAAGCCCCCGCCCAGCTGGTCGTAGACGCCGCCCTCGGCCATCTTCCGAAGCGTGAACCGCGCGGCGTCCAGCGGGCGTCGGTCGCCGGTCAGCGCGGCGGCGAGAAGGAAGAGCTCGAGGTTCGCGGGATTGGGGAACTTCGGCGCCCTGCCGAATCCCCCGTGGCGCGGATCGAAGATGCGCAGGAGATCGTCGGCCATGCTCCGGAGAAGGTTCAGGCCGTCATCGCCCTGGCCCGCGGGCACCGGCCCGGCGCCATCCGTGCCACCCGCCGCGGGGGCGTGCGGGCGGTCGGCTTCGGCCAGGGCTTCGACCCACCGCTGGGCGATCGCCTCGATTTGCGCCCGCTCCTCCCGCCAGGCGGCGGCGAGCGTGCGGAGCACGTCGGTGAAACCGGGACGGCCGAAGCGCTGCCGGGGCGGAAAGTAGGTGCCGACGAAAAAGGGCTTCAGTTCCGGCGTGAGGAAGACGGTCAACGGCCAGCCGCCCTGTCCCGTCACCATCTGGCAGACGGTCTGGTAGACGGCGTCGAGGTCCGGCCGCTCCTCGCGGTCGACCTTCACGTTGATGAAGTGGTCGTTCATGAAGGCGGCGATCTCCGGGTCCTCGAACGATTCGTGGGCCATCACGTGGCACCAGTGACAGGCGGCGTAGCCGACGCTCAACAGGATGGGCTTGTCTTCGTCCCTGGCGCGCCGCAGCGCCTCCTCCCCCCAGGGGTACCAGTCGACGGGGTTGTGGGCGTGCTGGCGCAGGTAGGGCGACGCCTCGCGCGCGAGGTGGTTCGGCGGTCGAGTGGACAACGGGTTTCCTCCCACGGATCATTGTAGGCCGGAACGACCGCGGCGAATTCAACCCGAACGCGTCTTGAGACGCGCGGGGCCGGGCAGGAGGCGTGCGCGTGCCGCAGCCCTGGAAGGCAGAGCGTGAGATCACCCCGGACTTCGTCCGGGGGCGCGTGGAACGGGCGTTTCCGGAACTGGCCCCCGTCCAGGCGGAGCGGCTCTCCGAAGGCTGGGACAACGCCGTCTTCCTCGTCAACGGGGAATTCGCGTTCCGCTTCCCCCGGCGCCGCATCGCCGTGCCGCTCCTGGAGCGGGAATTGCGGCTTCTTCCGCGCCTTGCGGACCGCCTGCCCCTGCCCATCCCCGTCCCGCGCTTCGTGGGCCGCCCCGATGCGGACGACCCGTGGCCCTTCTACGGCCACCGGCTCCTGCCGGGCCGGACGATGGTCGACCGGCAGCTCGATGACGCGCGGCGCCGGCGTCTGGCCGCGCCGCTCGCCCGGTTCCTGCGAGCGCTCCACTCCACCCCTGTCCACCTGGGACTGGAAGCCGGCCTCTCGGAGGACGAGTTCGGCCGCCTGGACGTGCACAGGCGAGGGCCGGACGTGATCGATCGCCTGTCCAAGCTCGCGCCGCACGCGGGAATCCTCGACCCGGCGCCCTTCCACGCGATCGTCGAGGCGGCGCTGGACGCCTCCGCCCCGCCGCCCTGCGCGGTCGTGCACGGCGACCTGCACGGCAACAACGTCCTCGTGGACGAGGAGGGCCGGCCCAGCGGGGTGATCGACTGGGGCGACGTGCACATCGGCCATCCGGCGCTCGACCTGACCATCGCGTTCGCGTTCCCGCCGGAGGCGCAGGACGCGTTCTGGCAAGCGTACGGACCCGTGGAGGGCGCCACCTGGCGGCTTGCGCGATTCCGCGCCGTGCACCTGGCATGCGTCGAACTTGAGTACGCTCTGGACACCGGCTCGGCCGCGCTCGTGGCCGAGGCGAAGCGCCTGTTCGCATACGCGGTCGCGGCCCGCCGTCCGAACGCGTGAAGGCGGCGCTGGCGGCGGGCGGGATGCTTGCGGCCGGCCACCTTCCGGGCGAACGCGCGCCCCGTTACCCGCGGTGTCCCGCCGCCTGCACGCGGTCCGCCCCGTGGCCCGTTTCCGCCGCCGCCTGCACCGCGCCGGAAGGGATCGACGTGCCTGCGGGCCGGTGGCCCGCCATCTTGCGGAGCGCGCGGCACAGGGCGTCGACCGCGTCCGGCGCGAACTGCCGCCCGGACTGCGCCACCAACTCCTGCAGGGCTGCCTGGTACGGCATGGCGCGGCGGTAGACGCGGTCGGTCGTCATCGCGTCGAAGGCGTCGGCCACGGCCACGATCCGCGCCCCGATGGGGATCTCCTCGCCCGCGAGGCCGTCCGGGTAACCCTGCCCGTCCCATCGTTCGTGATGGTGACGCACGATGGCCGCCGCGCTCTCAAGGCCCGGAATGCGGCTCACGATGGCCTCCCCGCGGGCGGCGTGCGTCTGCATGATCTGCCGCTCCTCCTCCGTGAGCGCCCCCGGCTTGCCGAGGATGCGGTCCGGCACGGCCATCTTGCCGATGTCGTGAAGGATCGCCCCCCGGACGACGGTTTCGCGCTCGTCCGCCGGAAGGCCCATCTCCTCGGCCATCAGCTCCGCATACGCGGCCACGCGCTCCACGTGCCCGGCGACGTACTCGTCCTTCGCCTCCACCGCTTCCGCCAGCGCCCGCAGCGCCCCCCGAAGCGTGTCCTCCACGCGGTGCACGGCCCGTTGCAGAGCCTCGTTCAACCGCCCCAGCTCCGCGTGCTGGCGCCGCAGCCGCACCGACATGCCGTGGGCCAGGAGCAGGAGCGCCGCCCACAGGGCGCTGAGACCCGCGATGAAGACGACGACGAGGAAGCGTCGCAGGTGCGCAAGCTCGTCCCAGAGCGTGGAGGCGTCCCGGTACGATTCAAAGGCGCCGACGACGCGCCCGTCCTCCGCCCGGATCGGCAGGTAGACCTCCAGCGCTCGCTTCAGCCCCAGGGCGCGCTCTTCCTGATTCTCCGAACGCGTCAGGTCGGAGACGTCGGCGAAACGGCGACCCGCGAGCGCGGAGGCCAGGCCGGCCTCGACGTCGAACGTCTTCCCGATGATGGCCGGTTCCGTGGAGTACAGCACCTGCCCTTGCGGGGACCAGATCTTGACGAGGAGCACCTGGGCCGGCAGGTTCTTCCGGATGACACCGTCGACGACGGCCACCTCGGCGGGCGTCAGGGGGCGGGTCCAGTCGACGAACGCGAGCGCGCGCTGGAGGGTGCGGAAGTCGTCGCCCGTCTCCGCCGCCTGCCAGTCCAGGACGCGGTCCGTCACGAACCGCGACAATTGCGCCTGCACGACCCAGCCCAGCAGCGCCACGACCAGCAGGCTGACGACGGCGAAGCGGATCTCCCATCGGTACGGCTCCGTGCGGAACAATGTCGAACGGCCCTCCTTTTTGGCGAAATTGGCGATGCAGCCATGATTTTCCTACCCGTGGCGCGTAACCTGGAATCGTATACCATGAAGGACACGAAGCGGTCAGGAGGACACGGCCGTGGACGAACGTCTCCAGGCGCCTCGCCGGTCCGGTCTCCGGGCGCGCCTCGCCGCGCTGGGCCACCGCTGGCCGCCGGCCTACCGGCGCGCGCACAGTTCGGCCATCGCGGCGGTTCCGCTGCTGCTCCTGAGCGGCCTCGCCCTCTATCTCCCCGCGTGGCACGCGCCGCTCATCCCGTTCCTGCCGCTTCTCTACTGGCTCCACGTGGGGCTGGGTCTGGGCTTCGCCGCACTGCTTCTCCTGCCGATCCTCGTTCCCGCGGGATCGCGCCGCCTTGCGGGGTTCGACTGGCTCTTCGTGCTCGTCGCCGGCGCCGGGCTGACCTTGACCGGCGTGATGCTGTGGCTCGTCACGGTCTTTCCTTCGGTCTGGCGTCAGAACAGCTTCGAGTGGCACGGGGCCCTCGCCGTCGCGATGGCGGCGTGGTTCGCGTGGCACGGCTGGGCGCGGTCGCGACGCGCGCTCGTCGCGCCGCGGCGACGGCGCGGACGCCCGAACGCCGAACCCATGGAACGCGCGCCGGTGGCGCACGACGCCGCGCCCGAACCCGCCGTGGCCGCACCGCCGGGCGCGCCGAGGCCACCGGCGCCTCGGACTCCGGCGCCTCGGCCGGCCACGCCCGCTCGCCGGCCCATCGGCCGCCGGGAGTTCCTCGCCTGGGCCGGGGGCGGCCTCGCGCTCGCGCTGGCCGCCGCCGCCTTCAGCAACCCCCTCGTGCGCCTGTGGCAGAGCCTCGGCCGCCCGGGGCCGCGCGCCGGCAGCGGCGACTCGCTCACCGGCTGGCCCGGGTTCCAGCTCTACACCGTCGTGCCGGGCTACCCCGACATCCTCCCCGACGCGTGGCAACTGCAGGTGGACGGCCTCGTGGAGCGACCGTTCTCGTTGACCTTCGCAGAATTCCTCAGCCTGCCCCAGACGGCGGAGCGCGAGACGTTCCAGTGCGTCACCGGTTGGGTCGTGCCCAACGTGAGCTGGCAGGGCGTGCGCCTCGCGGACCTCGTCGCCCGAGCGCGGCCGCGTCCCGA
Organism: Clostridia bacterium; assembly: GCA_019683875.1. NCBI lineage: Bacteria > Bacillati > Bacillota > Clostridia > Clostridia bacterium. The sequence continues at coordinate 5,300 of JADGHN010000016.1, read as the reverse complement.
GGCGAAGTTCCTGAAGTTCTACTCCGGTGACGGCGTCTACACGGAAAGCCTCACCCTCGACCAGGCCAAGGCGTCCAACGTCCTCCTGGCCCACTCCCTGAACGGCAGCCCGCTTCCCCGCGCGCAGGGCGCGCCCGTGCGCCTCGTCGTCCCGGACATGTACGGCTACAAGTCGCTGAAGTGGCTGACGCGGATCGAGTTCACGGCGGAGCGCCACCTGGGGTATTGGGAAGTGCGCGGCTACGAGGTCGACGCCTACATCCGCGAGTCCGGCAACAGCCGGCAGTAAAAACGGCGCGGCTGGCGAATCGTGCCGTCACGCGGATGTGGAGGTGTCGACATGATCGATCTTTCGGGCAAGGTCGCGGTGGTGACCGGAGCGGGACAGGGCATCGGGCGGGCCATCGCACTGGAGCTGGCGCGCCACGGCGCGGACGTCGTCATCGTGGACCTGAACGAGGACACGGCGAGGCGGACGGCGGAGGAGGCGCGGGCGCTGGGGCGCCGCGCGGCGGCGGTGCGAGCTGACGTGACGGTCGCCGCCGATGTCGAACGCGCGGCGGACACGGCCGTCCGGGACCTCGGCGGGCTGCACGTCTGGGTGAACAACGCCGGCATCACGCGGGACGCGACCATTCTCAAGATGAGCGAGGACGACTTCGACCTCGTCCTGCGCGTGCACATGCGCGGCACGTTTCTCGGGCTGCGCGCGGCCGGCGCCCGCATGAAGGCCCAGGGCCAGGGCGGCGCCATCGTGAACATCTCGTCGATCAGCGGCAAGGTGGGCAACTTCGGCCAGGTCAACTACGCGGGCGCGAAGGCCGGCATCGTCGCCATGACGAAGACGGCCGCCCGCGAATTCGCGCGCTTCGGCGTGCGCGTGAACGCCATTCAGCCGGGTTGGATCGAGACGGCGATGACGGCCGCGGTGCCGGACGAGGTGCGCGCTCAGGCCGTGGCCTCGATCCCGCTCGGGCGGGTCGGGCAGCCGGAGGAAGTCGCGCGCGTGGCCGTGTTCCTGGCCTCGGATTACGCGAGCTACATGACGGGCGCGGTCTTGGAGGTGACGGGCGGCCGCAACATGTGACGGCCCGCGGCGCCGGCGACGCTCGCGCGCCGCCGGCGGGCCACGCGCGCGCGGGCACGGCGGGAGGCCCTCGCGTGGGATGCGCGGCCTACGCCTGGGCCTCCGCCGGCCGCCGCCGGACCATGAGGTTCAGGTAGCCTTCCTGGACCAGTTCGTCCCGCTGGTTGAAGACCTCGAACTTGCGAATGAGGATGCCGCGGTCCGGCTTCGACGTCTCGCGTTTGTCGACGATCGTCACCCGGACGTGGACCGTGTCGCCGAAGAAGACCGGCCGGACGAAGCGCCACTCGTCGATGCCGAGCAGCGCCAGCGCCGTCCCGTCGTTCAGGCCCATGCGGGCGTTGAGCCCGGTGGCCACGGCAAGCACCAGAAGCCCGTGCGCGATCGGCTGCTTGAAGGGCGTCGTCTCCGCGAAGACGCGGTCGGTGTGAAGCGGGTTGAAGTCGCCGCTCAAGCCGGCGAAGAGGACGACGTCCGCTTCCGTGATGGTTCGCCGGGGAGAGACGAACGACTCGCCGACCTGGAAATCCTCGAAATAGCGCCCCGGCACGGGCGGACCTCCTCGTACAAAGACGCCCCGCAAGAGATTGCGGGGCTTGTCTGTCAAAGTGGTGGGCGGTAGAGGACTTGAACCTCTGACCTCGTGAACGTCAATCACGCGCTCTGGCCAGCTGAGCTAACCGCCCGAACTTTTCACTTGCCAAACTGGAGGCGACGGGCGGATTCGAACCGCCGAATAAGGGTTTTGCAGACCCCTGCCTTGCCACTTGGCTACGTCGCCGGCAAACGCAAACGGCATAAAAAATGGAGCGGGAAACGGGATTCGAACCCGCGACTTCTACCTTGGCAAGGTAGCGCTCTACCACTGAGCTATTCCCGCGCAAATCTTTTGTAAACTTGTGCCGTCCGGTCGAGGAACGGCGTGCACGTGTAATTCTAGCGCAGGTCCCACGCGCGCGCAACAGCCGCGCCCGACGAACGCCAAAGTCGACCAGGCCCCCGGCTTGTGGCGCGCCTCGCGCGCGCCGCTTACAGGTGCTGCGCGCGGCCGCAGCGAACTTCCGTCCGCCGGAGGGACCGAGCTTGGATCGCATCGAGGCAGCGAGCATCGCCGAACTGCAGGCCGCCATGGACGCCGGCGAGATCACGTCGCGCAAGCTTGTCGAGTTCTTCCTGTCGCGCATCGAAGACATCGACCGGAATGGCCCTCAGCTCCGGTCCGTCATCGAGACGAACCCCGACGCCATCGAGATCGCGGCCCGTCTCGACGAGGAACGGCGCGCCCGCGGCCCCCGGGGACTGCTGCACGGCATCCCGATTCTTTTGAAGGACAACATCGACACCGGCGACCGCATGTGGACGACCGCCGGCTCGCTCGCCCTCGCCGGAGCTCCCGCCCCACGGGACGCCACGGTGGTCGAGCGGCTGCGCTCCGCGGGTGCCGTGATCCTCGGCAAGACGAACCTCAGCGAGTGGGCCAATTTCCGGTCGTCGTACTCCTACAGCGGCTGGAGCGCGCGCGGCGGCCGCACGCGCAACCCGTACGTCCTCGACCGGAATCCGAGCGGCTCGAGTTCCGGCTCGGCCGTCGCCGTGGCCGCAGGCCTGGCGCCGGCCGCGCTCGGCACCGAGACGGACGGCTCCATCGTGAGCCCGTCCAACAACAACGGCGTCGTCGGCGTCAAGCCGACCGTCGGCCTCACCAGCCGCGCCGGCGTGATTCCCATCGCGCACAGCCAGGACACGGTCGGCCCGCACGCGCGCACCGTGGCCGACGCGGCGCTCGTGCTGGGCGCCCTCACGGGCGTGGACCCGCGGGATCCGGCGACGGCTCGCGGCGCGGAACATCACCACAGGGACTACACGGCCTTCCTCGACCCTGACGGGCTGCGCGGCGCGCGCATCGGCGTCGCCCGCAAGGGCTTCTGGGGCTACAGCGAAAAGGCCGACCGCGTGATCGAGGCCGCGATCGACGCCATGCGGCGCGCGGGCGCGGAGATCGTCGACCCGGCCGATCTGCCGACGATCGACGAGCTTCGCGAGGACGACTCCGAGTTCACCGTCCTGCTCTACGAGTTCAAGCACGATCTCAACGCGTACCTGGCCACCCGCACCGGCGTGCCCGTCCGCACGCTGGAGGACGTCATCGCCTTCAACGAGGCGCACGCGGACGTCGAGCTGCGCGACTTCGGCCAGGACATCTTTGAAAAGGCCCAGGCGATGGGGCCGCTGACCGACGAGCGATACCGGCAGGCGCTGGAGAAGAGCCGCCGGCTGGCCGGGCGGGACGGGATTGACGCCGTGATGGAGACGTATCGATTGGATGCGCTCGTGGCGCCGACCGGCGGCCCGGCGTGGGTCACGGACATCGTCAACGGGGACCGCTACGGCGGCGGCAGCTCGTCGCCGGCCGCGCGCGCCGGGTACCCGCTCGTGACGGTTCCGGCCGGCTTCGCGGGAGAGCTGCCGGTGAACATCACGTTCATGGGCCGTGCATGGAGCGAGCCGACACTGCTTCGCCTGGCCTACGCGTTCGAGCAGTGCACGCGCGCCCGGCGGCCGCCGAAGTTCCTGCCCACGCTTTGAGCGCCGATTGAAAGGGCGGCCGGTGTGAGGCCCGTCGCCAGCCGCCTCACTTCATGCGGCTCCCGACGTGCCCGGCAAAGAGGGCCGCGATGACCTGGGCGACGAACTTGCCGAACCCGGGCCAGTCGAACGACCGCCTCTGCGCGCCGTCCTGGTCCTCCATGTGCGCCCGCACAAACTCCATCTGCCCCTTGAGGACGCCGACCTCTTCGAGGAGCTCGTCGACCCGCTCTTCCAGCCGGCGGAAGCGATCGTCCGTCACATCCATTCACTCCCCTGCGGGTCGTTGCCGGCCACCTGTCCGCCACGGCGCGCGTGTGCCCGCGCTTGTCCTCCGCCTCCTTCGGCGACTCGGAATCGGCGACGTCTCACCCCACATGCTGGCGTCTCTGTGTCCAGAGTGGCACAAACCGTTCCAATCCGTAAGCTTGCTGTGGGACCGTTCGGCATCATTTCGTTCACGCTACGGCGGTGGATCTTGCCCGCACCGCCTGGATTGGCACTTTTTGTACTATGATGATTCCTGGTCTTGGGACTCGTTGGCCGTTGTGGCATGGCACATTTTGTCCTAATGTGTTGGTGGAACGCGCTGGAGGTGGCCGGGACGGAGACGCGCGAAGTCGTCCGACGAAACATCGCTCGCTTCTTCGAGGAGCACCCGGAGTTGACCCAGGCTCAGGTGGAACAGTCCCTTGGGCTCACCAGAGGGTATATCTCGAAGGTTCTTCACGGCCGCCGGAATCCCACCATGGCGCTGGTCGACAGGTTTTGCGCCCGGTACGGGCTGGAGCGGGGTTATTTCCTCGGGGACGACGACGTGCCGAGCAAGGTGTCCGAGCTCCGTCGTGAAGTCGAAGAGATCTGGATGTCCGGCGAACTGGACGAGGAGTACGCTGCGGCGCTCCTCACGTTGATCCGCGCGCGCAGGGCCCGCGCAAAGAAGGACGTCTAGCCCACCCCTTCAGGACCTCGGTCTGGCAGGACTCCCCCTCTCCCAGGACGAACGTTTGTTCTCCATCTCTCCCGAGAGGCGGTCCGTGATGCGCACGGCCCAGGAGCACGCCCGGCGCGCCCGCGCATACGTGGGCGGAGGTCTTCCCTTCGACGTGAAGGCGCTTGCCAAGTCGCTCGGCATCGAGGTGCGCTATCTCAACCTCCCAAGAAGCAGCGGCCGAGCCGCCATGGTCAGGGACAAGGCCGGTTGGCTGGTGACGATCAACGTCCCCATGTGCCCGCGGGACGCCGAGCGCTTCCAGCTGGCCCACGAGCTCGGCCACGTGATGCTGTCCATTTCCCTCCGCGGTCGCCCGATCGGCAGGAGGGCGGCGGAAGCGTGGTGCGATGCGTTCGCTGCAGAGTTGCTCATGCCGGAAGAGGACGTCCGCCGGGAGGCGTGGCGCTCCACGATGTCCTTGATGTGCCGCCGCTACGGGGTCAGCAAGACGGCGATGACGCTCCGGCTGCGGTCGCTGGGGCTGGCGCGGGTCGTCGCCCGTAACGGGAGGCAAGCCTCCGAGCCGGCGGCGTGCACGCCGACGCGGATCCGGCTCTGACGTGGGTGCGCGACCACGCGAGCCCCGGGGCCGCGGCCTGCCCGGTCTCGTATTCACCTCTCCGAGCCCACGAG
>JADGHN010000015.1 GCA_019683875.1 Clostridia bacterium | reverse complement strand
GCCGGGCCCTGGGCGGGCCGCGTGGCGGCCCTCGCCGGCGTGAGCGTTCCGGTGCAGCCCAGCGCAGGCGTCATGGTGGCGCTGGCGCAACGCCTCAACCAGCGCGTGATCAACCGCCTGCGGCCGCCCGGCGACGGGGACATCATCGTGCCGCAGCGTCTGACGTCGATCATCGGCACGACCTCGTGGAACGTGGAAAGCGGCGACCGCATCCCGGTGCCGCCGGACCACGTCCGGCGGATGATCGACGAAGGCGCGAAGCTGATCCCGGCCGTGCGGAGCGCGCCGATCCTTTCCGCGTTTGCGGCGGCGCGCCCGCTCGTGGCCGGGAACAAGGAGAGCGACGGGCGCGAGCTGTCGCGGGGGTTCCAGGTGTTCGACCACGGTCGCGGGGACGGGGCGGACGGCCTGTTGTCCGTCGTCGGCGGCAAGACGACGACGTCGCGGCTGATGGCGGAGATCGTCGGCGACCGCGTCTGCGAGAAGCTGGGCGTCCGCCGGGAATGCCGAACCAAGGAGCTGCCGCTCTTGCCGTTCTACCGGTTCCGTTGGCAGGGGGGAAGCTGATGCCCGAGGTGGAGCTCACCGTGCGCGTGCTGCGCGGGCTCGCGCGCCCATCGGCGGCGCGGGGCGGCCGGTATGAGTCGTACACGCTGCCGGCGGACGCGGACTGGTCGTTGCTCGACGTTCTGGAGGCGCTGCAGGCCGGTCCGGCGCCCGACCTGATGTACCGCCACTCCTGCCACCACGCGTCCTGCGGAACGTGCGCGCTGCGCGTGGACGGGCGGGATCGCCTGGCGTGCCTCACGACCGTCGGCCAGATCGCCGCCGGCAAGCTGCGCGAGCGCAGCGGCCACGGCAAGGACTACCGCCTGCCCGAAGGCGCCCGCGCCACCGTCACGCTGGAGCCCTTGCGAAACTTCCCCGTGATGGGCGACCTGGCCGTGGACTTCGGCGAATTCTATGGGAAGCTCGACGCCGTCGACGCGGACCTCGTCGCCGGGCACGGGGAGGACGACACGCACTTCGAACACTGCATCACGTGCGGGGCGTGCATGTCCGCGTGCCCCATCGTGGCCAGCGACCTGCAGTACCTGGGCCCGGCGCCGCTTGCGCTGGCGCTGCGCGGGCTCAAGGATCCGACGAAGCCGGGCGACGACGACCGCCGCCTGGCAGCCGCCGACCAGCCGCACGGCGTGTGGCGCTGCCACCACGTGTTCGAGTGCACGGCGGCGTGCCCGGCGGGGGTGGACCCGGGACAGGCGCTGATGGAGCTGCGCGCGCACCTGGTCCGGCGGCACCTTGGCCTGGCGGAGGGGGCGAAGCGATGAGCGACCGGCACGCGCGCCGCGACGCGGACTGGCGCGCTTGGTTCGCGCCGCGCGGCCGCCACACCGGCATGTGGGCGTTCGTGTTGAACCGCGTCACGGGGCTCCTCCTGCTCGCCTACGTGTTCGCGCACCTCGCCGTGCTCTCGGCGCTGTTCCAGGGTCCGGCCGGCTACGACCGGCTGGTGCGCTGGATGAGTTCCTGGCCGTTTCTTCTCTTCGACGTCGCCCTTGTCGCGGTGCTCGTCGTGCACGGCCTGAACGGGGTGCGGCTGGTGTTCGTGGGGCTCGGCGTCGGCAGCCACCGCCAGCGGCAGTGGTTCTGGGCGGCCATGGGCGCGGCGACGGTCATCTTCGCGTACACGACGTACCTGATCCTGGCGCCGGCCTGGAGGTGAGGGCGGTGGGACAGCGGGGCTACTCCGTCTGGACGTGGCTGCTGCAGGCGTTCACCGGGCTTCTGCTCGTCGTCCTGATCGCCCTGCACATGATCGCGAACCACTTCGCCAAGCATGGCCTTCTCACGTACCGCGACGTGGCGGCGCTCTTCGCGAACCCGTACTGGCTGGTGCTGCAGCTGGCCCTGCTCTTTGCCGTGATCTACCACGGCCTGAACGGCCTGCGCGCCGTGATCCTGGACGCCGGACTGTCTCCGGCGGCCGCGCGCCGCCTGGACTGGGCGCTGGTCGTCCTCGGCGCGGCGATGGGCGTCTACGGCGTGTGGCTGGCACTGTCGATCGGCGGCTGGCTGGGGGCTTGAGCCCCGAACAGCGAAGCGGCGGCGGCCGGCGGAGGCCGGCTGTCCATTTCGAGCGATGGAGGGGGACGCGATGAAGAAGCTGATCAACGCCGTCGAGGACATCGTCCCGGAGATGCTCGAGGGCCTCGTGCGGGCGCACCCGGACCGGCTGCGCAAGCTCGAGGGGCACAACGTCATCGTGCGCAAGGACGCGCCCGTCCAGGGCAAGGTGGGCCTCGTCTCCGGCGGCGGCAGCGGGCACGAGCCGGCGCACGCGGGCTACGTCGGGCCGGGCATGCTGGACGCGGGTGTCGCGGGCGAGGTGTTCACCTCGCCGACGCCCGAGCCGGTGTTCGAGGCGATCAAGGCGGTGAACGGCGGCCGCGGCGTCCTGCTCGTCATCAAGAACTACACCGGAGACGTGATGAACTTCGAGATGGCGGGCGAGATGGCGGCGGCCGAGGGCATTGAGGTGGCGAGCGTCGTCGTGAACGACGACGTCGCGGTCCAGGACAGCCTGTACACGACCGGCCGCCGCGGCGTGGCCGGCACCGTTTTCGTGCACAAGATCGCGGGTGCGCGCGCGGCGGCGGGGGGCAGCCTGCAAGAGGTGAAGCAGGCTGCGGAGCACGTCATCGCCAACGTGCGCTCGATGGGCATGGCGCTTTCGCCGTGCACCGTGCCCGCGGCGGGCAAGCCGGGGTTCGAGCTGGGCGAGGACGAAATCGAGATCGGCATCGGCATCCACGGCGAGCCGGGCGTGCAGAAGGGCAAGCTGATGCCGGCGTCCGCCATCGTGGACATGATGCTCGACCGCATCCTCGCCGACATCGACTACACGGGGCGCGAGGCGGCGCTCATGGTCAACGGCATGGGCGCGACGCCGCTGATGGAGCTGTACGTCGCCACGCGGGCCGCGCACCTCCGCCTGGACCGCGAAGGCGTGCGCGTGTACCGTACCTATGTGGGCAACTTCATGACGTCGCTGGAGATGGCCGGGTTCTCGCTCACCCTTCTCCGGCTGGACGACGACCTGAAGAAGCTCTTGGACGCGCCGGCCGACACGCCGGCATTCAAGCAGAGCTGAACGGGAGCATGACCGTGGACGGCGTACAGGAACTCGACGGCGCGCGGATCTGGCGCATGGTGGAGCGCATGGCGGCGAAGGTGGCCGAGCGGCGTGATGAGCTCACGGAACTCGACCAGCCGATCGGCGACGGCGACCACGGCATCAACCTGCACCGCGGCTTCCAGGCGGTGCTGGCGAAGCGCGACCAGCTCGCCGGGCAGGCGCCCGGCGCCATGCTCAAAGGGCTCGCGATGACGCTGCTGTCCACCGTCGGCGGGGCGTCGGGCCCGTTGTACGGCACATTCTTCCTGCGCATGGCGACGGCCGTGGGCGATGCCCCGACCGTCGACGCCGCCACCCTTGTCACTGCGTTCGAGGCGGGCCTCGCGGGCGTGAAGGAGCGGGGCAAGGCGGAGCCGGGCGACAAGACCATGGTCGACGCCTGGACGCCGGCGGTGGCCGCCATGCGAGAGCGGCTGGCGGCAGGCGGCGGCGTCGCGGAAGTGCTTGCGGCCGGGGCGGACGCCGCGGAAGCGGGCGCGGAAGGGACGCGGCCGCTCGTCGCGCGGCGGGGACGGGCCGCGTACCTGGGCGAGCGCAGCGCAGGCCATCAGGACCCCGGGGCGACGTCGTCCGCGCTCATCCTGCGGGCGATGAGCGAGGTTGCGGCCGAGGAGGGCGACGCGTGACGGCGGCGCGCGGCGGGGGCGCCGGCGCGGACGCCGCCGGCCGTGGCGCGGCGGGCGAGAGCGCCGCTGGCCCCGGCACGGTGGCGCTGCTCGTCGTCAGCCACAGCCGCACGCTCGCGGAGGGTGTGCGCGAGCTCGCGGCGCAGATGGCGCCTGGCGTCCGCATCGCCACCGCCGCGGGCGCCGTGGACGGCGGGCTTGGCGTCGATGTGGCGCGGATCGCCGCGACCATGCAGGAACTCGCCGAGGCCGGCGACGTCTGCGTGCTCGCCGACATCGGCAGCTCGGTGATGGGCACGGACGCGGCGCTGGAGCTGGTGCGGGAGGACCTGCGAGGCCGCGTGCGGTTCGCGGACGCGCCGCTCGTGGAGGGCGCGATCGCGGCGGCGGTCATCGCCTCGACCGGCGCCGGGCTCGACGCCGTCGTCGCGGCCGCGGAGGAGGCGCGCGGCGCGCGCAAGCAGTCGCTTTAGCACGGGCGCGCGTCCCGTCCGCGGAACGCGCGCCCACGGTTGGGCGGATCGAGGATCGTCACCGTCATCGTCTCGCTGGTCATCGGCGTCGCCGTGCATGTCACGGGAGCGGACCGGCGCGTGCCGGCGGCCGTCTGGCCGCTGTGGGTGCGCGTCACGCTCTCGCTTTTGCTTCTCGCCATCGGGCTCCACATGGGGATGACGCCGGAGGTGGCGAGAAGCGTCGCGCTCCTCGGCGGACAGGCGGCTGTCTTCGCCACGGTCACGGCCGGCATGGCCTTCGCGTTCGGGTACGCGGCCGCGACGCTCCTCGGAGCTGCCGCGGGCGGCGCCCCGGCCGGCGTGTCTCTGGAAGTGCCCGGGCCCTCGCCGGGGGCGTCGCGCCCTCGCGACCGCAGCACGGCGCGTGGCGCCGCCCTGCGCCTCACGTGGCTCGCCGTGACCTCCGTCGCGGTCGGGTTTGCCTTCGGTGCAGCCGCGGGGGGCCGCCTCGAGGGACTCGGCGTCCAGGTCGAGCCGGCCATCACCGTGCTCCTGGGACTGTTGCTGGTCGCCATCGGCCGCGACCTGGCGGTGGAGTGGAGCGCCGTGCGCACCTTCATCCTCGCGCAGGGCTGGCGTCTCCTGGTGTGGCCGCTTGCCGGCGCGGCCGGCAGCCTTGCCGGCGCGTGGGCGGCCGGCCGGCTCATGGGCCTTCCGCCTTCACTTTCCCTCGCCATTGGTGGCGGGTTCGGGTGGTACAGCCTGACAGGGGTCCTCGTGACGCACCTTGTGGGACCGGGGCCCGGCGCGCTGGCGTTCCTGGCCAATGTCCTCAGGGAGACCCTCACCGTGCTGGCCGCACCCGCCCTGGGCAGCCTCCTTCACCCCTCGAGGCGCTGGCTTGCGGTCCTGCCGGGCGGGGCGACGACGATGGACACGACCCTTCCCGTCCTTGCCGCCGCGACCGACGCGCCGACGGCCGCGTTCGCGTTCGCGCACGGGTTGCTGCTCACGGCGCTTGTGCCGTTTCTCGTTCCCCTGTTGTTGTCGCTGTGAGGTGAATTCAGAATCGCCGTCCATTGTTCCGGGGTCACGAGGGACGCCTCCTGACTGCAGGATCACGAGCCCGCGCCGGCACGGATACGGGCGGGCAATCACAGCGCAAGAACTCGAAAGGCGGAGAAGACGGCGCGGTGGTACAACGTAGTACAGCCGGCCGGCACCGTGCGAAACGGGGGCGTTCGACGTGAACACGAAGCAATGGGCCTTCCTTTTCACCCTGGCCGCACTGTGGGGCGGGTCGTTCCTGTTCATCCGCGTGGGGGCGCCCACCCTGGGACCCGTCGTCCTGATGTGGTTGCGCGTGGGAATCGCCAGCGCAGCGCTTGGCGTGTTCGCCGCGCTCAGCCGCCGCAGGCCGGCCGTGGCGGGCAAATGGAAGTCCTACCTGGTCCTCGGCCTTCTGAACGCCGCCGTGCCCTTTTCGCTGATCGCGGCGGCGGAACTGCGTCTCTCCTCCTCCCTGGCCGCGATCCTCAACGCCACCACGCCGCTCTTCACGGCGCTCGTGACGCGCGTATGGACGGGCGACCCGCTCACGCCGCGGAAGGCGGGCGGACTCGTCCTCGGGATCCTCGGCGTGGCGGTGCTGGTCGGGTGGGAGCCGGACCGTCCCGATGGTCGGCTCCTCGTCTCGGCCGCGATGTCGCTCCTGGCCGCGTGCTCGTACGCCGTCGCCGGGGTGTATGCCTCCAGAGCGTTCAAGGGGGAGCACCCCCTGGACATGGCCATCGGGCAACAGCTCGCGGCCACCGTAATCCTCTTGCCGTTCGCCTGCGCCGCCTTGCCCCGCGCCGCGTGGTCGCCGGTTGCCCTCATGGCGGTGGCGGCGCTGGCCGTCCTGTGCACGGCGGTGGCCTACCTCTTCTTCTTCGCGCTGATCCGTGACGTCGGGCCGGTGCGGGCGCTCAGCGTGACGCTGCTCGTTCCGGTGTTCGGGACCGCGTGGGGGGCCCTGTTCCTGGGAGAGCCGCTGTCGTGGAACGTGATCGCCGGCCTCGCCCTCGTGCTCTGCAGCGTCGCGCTCGTCGCGCGCGCTCCCGCAGCGCCGGTCGGCCGCCCCGGAGCGGCGGCCTCGCCCGCACGGTAGAGGCGCAGGCCCGGCCGCGCCTCGCCAGCCCGTGGTATGTTGGGCGGGGGAGGGAACGCGGGTGAAAGCCATCGTGCTCGAAGGCCACGGCGGACCGGAGGTGCTGCGCTGGCGCGAGGTGCCGGATCCGGAGCCGGCCGCGGACGAAGTGCGCGTGCGTGTGCGCGCCACAGCGGTGAACCGGGCGGACATCCTCCAGCGCATGGGCGGCTACCCGCAGCCGGGATCGCGGCCGGAAGTGGAGATTCTGGGGCTGGAGTACGCCGGCGAGATCGACGCGGTCGGACGCGACGTCCACGGCTTCCGCCCCGGTGACCGCGTCATGGGCCTCCTGGCCGGCGGCGGCTACGCCGAATACGTCACCACCCACCACCGGCTGCTCATGCCGATCCCTGACGGGCTGTCCTTCGAGGAAGCCGCCGCCATCCCCGAGGCCTGGCTGACGGCCTATGACGCGCTGTTCGCGTGGGCGGGCGCGCGGATGGGCGACCGCGTGCTGATCCACGCCGGAGGAAGCGGCGTCGGCACGGCGGCGACGCAGCTCGCGCGGGCGATCGGCGCGACGGTCTGGACGACGGTCGGCAGCGCGGAAAAAGCGGAGCGCTCGCGGGCGCTGGGTGCGAAGCGGGCGATCGTCTACCGGCAGGAGGACTTCGTGGCGGTTCTCCGTGAAGAGACCGGCGGGCGCGGCGCCGACATCATCCTCGAGTTCGTCGGCGCGCCCTACCTGGCCCGCGACATCGAGGTCGCGGCCGTCGGCGGCCGCATCGTCGTGATCGGCACCATGGGCGGCAGCCACGCCGAGGTTCCGCTGGGTCCGCTCCTCGCGAAGCGGGTGCGCATCCAGGGCACCACGCTGCGCAGCCGGCCGCTGGAGGCGAAGGCGGCGCTCACCCAGGACTTCGCGGCCCACGCATTGCCGCTGTTCGCCGAAGGCGTCCTGAAGCCGGTCGTCGATCGCGTCTTCCCTGTGCAGGAGGCGGCGGAGGCCCACCGGTACATGGAAGCGAACCGCAACTTCGGAAAGATCGTCCTCCGGGTGGGCTGAGACCGTGTCGCTGAAGGATCTGCAGGCCGAAATCGACGAGTACATCCGCCCGTTCGCCGACGGCTATTGGCCGCCGCTCGCCAACCTGGCGCGGCTGACCGAAGAGGTGGGGGAACTCGCGCGGGAATTGAACCACCGCTTCGGCCCCAAGACGAAAAAGCGCGACGAGGCGGACGGCTCCCTCGCCCTTGAGCTGGGGGACATCCTCTTCGTCGTCGGCTGCCTCGCCAACCAGCTGGGCATCGATCTGGACGACGCCTTCCGCCGCACCCTGGAGAAGTACCGCACCCGCGACCGCGGCCGCTGGGCGTTGAAGGACGGCGAGGGCGCGAGCGGAGGGGAAGGGGAGGCGTGACGATGCGGCTCGGCGACTTCGACGTGGAGGTGCGCGTCCTGGGCCCATTTCAGGAGAACGCGTACCGGATCACGCATGTGCCCAGCGGGCGCGCGGCGGTCGTGGACCCGGGCATGGCTCCGGACGAGGTCATTGCGCGGCTGGCGCGCGGCGTGGACTGCATCCTCCTGACGCACGGCCACCTGGACCACATCGCCGGCCTGCCGGCGGCGAAGGCGGCGAGCGGCGCGCCGGTCGTGGCCGGCCGGGGCGAGGCCGAGTTTCTCCGCGACCCGGAGCTGAACGGTTCGGCGCGCTGGCCGGAGCTGTTCGGGGCGCCTCTGGTCCTGGATCCGCCGGATCGAGAGGTCGCGGACGGCGAGGAACTGGAGCTCGGCGGCGGCCGGCTGCGCGTGTGGCACGTGCCCGGCCACACGCCGCACCACGTGGTCTACGCGCTCCTCGACGGCGCGGGGAACCCGGTCGGCGTGATCGCGGGGGACACGCTGTTCGCGGGGTCGATCGGACGCACGGACCTGCCCGGTGGCGACATGGCCACGCTCCTGCGCTCGATCCGCGAGAAGCTCCTTTCGCTGCCGGACGACGTCGTCGTCTGCCCCGGGCACGGCCCGTGGACGACGGTTGGACGCGAGCGCTTCGGGAATCCCTTCGTGGGGAGCCGGGCGCGCTTTCCCGTGTGAGGGACGGCCGGGCCGGGGATCGCGGCCGCGCGACGGCGTCACCGCTTTCTGCGGCCCATCAGCGCCCGGGCGCGTCGCAGCGCGGCCGGCCCGAAACGACGGCGCACCGCGTCCATCGCGGCGTCGAGGGCCTCGGCCGTCTCGGGCGCGACCGGCCGCGACACCTGCGTGCCGGGCGGCGCCTGCGGCCGCTCGTCATCCGGCGCGAAGAGGGACACCTGGACGAACCGGCCCGGCCAGACCAGGTTCGAGACGCCGATCCCCAGGAGGCGGATGGGCCTTCGCACGTTCACCCGGTCGAGGAGACGGGCGGCGGCGGCGTACACGTCCGATGACGTGCGAACCGGCTCGGCGAGCGTCTCGGACCGCGTCACCACGCGAAAGTCGGCGTACTTCACCTTCAACGTCACCGTCCGTCCCCGGGCGCCCTCGTGGCGCAGGTCGAGCGCGACCTCCTCTGCCAGCGCCGCCAGTTCCGCAAGGCACGCCTCCCGCCCGGAGATGTCCGCCTCGAACGTCTCCTCGCGGCTGACCGACTTCGGCGTGCCCGGGGACGTCACCGGGCGATGGTCGACGCCGCAGGCCATGAGGTGGAGGGCGTGCCCCCACGCGCCCACCGCCCGCACCAGGGCCTGCGGGCCGGCCGCGGCCAGGTCGCCGGCCGTGCGCCAGCCGAAGCGGCGCAGCCGCGCCGCCGTCTTCGGCCCCACGCCCCAGAGCCGTTCCAGCGGCAGATCGCGGAGCACCTCCTGCGCGCGGCGCGGGTCCACGGCGGTGAACCCGTCGGGCTTGTCCATGTCGCTGGCGAGCTTGGCGAGAAACTTGTTGTAGGACAGGCCGATCGAGACGGTGACGCCGATGGTCTCGCGGATCCGCCGCTTCAGTTCCAGGCACGCCTCGACGGGATCGCCGGGGACGCCGGTCAGGTCGAGAAACGCCTCGTCGAGGCTGAGCGGTTCGACCCGGTCCGTCAGCTCGGCGAACAGCGCCCGCATCTGCCGGCTGGCCGCGGCGTACTTGTCCCGGGCGACGGGCAGGAACACGGCGTGCGGGCACCGGCGGTACGCTTCGGCGAGCGGCATGCCGGAACGGATGCCGTACTCGCGGGCGACGTAGTCGCACGTGGCGACGACGCCGCGGCTGCGGGGGGAGCCGCCGACGACGACCGGCTTGCCGGCCAGTTCCGGCCGGTCGCGGATCTCGATCGCGGCGAAAAACGCGTCGGCGTCCACATGGGCGATGACGCGCGGCCAGGAGGACGTCGCGTCCATGCCTGCGCCTCCGCCTAGCGCGACGTGAGAAGGTTGTAGACGAACAGCAACGCGAAGATGACGGCCCACAGCGTCAGGCCGCGCGCCCAGGAGGCGCGCGGGCCCGGCCGCCCGGCGCGCGACGCCTCGTCAAGGCGGCGGAAGCGCTCCGCCTGGCGCTGGCGCTCCCGGCGGCGCCGCTCCCGCTCCCGCCTGTACCGCTGCAGGTCCGTCACCTGGCTCATACGTCCATTGTACGCTCCGCCGGGCCGCTATACGAACTCGACCAGACCGAGCCGCGCGAGCAGCGCCACGTAGCCCATGGTGAACTCGTCGTCGCGGACGCCGGTGTCCCACTCGGCGGCCTCGCTGACCTCCGCCACCATGCGCGTGCCGTCCATGTAGTAGTCCAGGATGTGCGTGGCGTGCGCCCACGCCGGGTGCGCGTCGACGAACGCGTCCCACGCGTCCTGCTCCTTCAGCGACAGCGCGGCGAGGTGGCCGCGCAGCCACACGGGGCCGGGGTGGACCCGGCGGATGCGCGCCGCGAAGTCGGGGAAGGGCCACCCGGTGGCGGCGAGGAGCCCGTCCAGCGTCGCGGCCGCGGCGCGGACGTTCGGCCCGGCGGCAGGGCCGCCTGGGGATGCGGTCGTCCCGGACCCGGCGCCGGATGCCTCTCTGGCGCGCCACGCCGCCGCCTCCGCTTGCCACACCGCCTCCAGCGCCGCGCGCGCCGGCGCCAGCGAGGCGCGGAACGCCTCGCGCTCCGCCTCCGGCACGAGCCGCGCGAGGTCCTCCAGCGCTTCCAGCTGCCGGTCCTTCCGGTAGCGCAGGTACCGCTGCAGCCGCCCGCCGCGCCAGCCCTGCGCCCAGCGCGTCTCCGCGTCACGGTGCAGCTCGGCCGGCATGGCGGCCGCCATCTGCGCCGCCAGCCAGGCGGCCTCGGCCGCGCCGGCCGCCGCGGCGAACTGGATGTAGGCGGCGGCGATCGTCGCCGAACGGGCGAGCATGTCGGGATCGACCTTGTCGAGCGTGTCGGCGCTCGTGTGGTAGAAGCGGTCCGGCCAGTGGATGAGCATGGGTGTCGGCACGCCCACGAGCGGATCCGAGAGGATCATGTGGTCGCTGCCCCCGGAGAACGGCGTCTCCGTCCAGCGGATGGCGGGCACGCGCCGCTCGCCGCCCAGGGATTCGCGCTCGTTCGCCACGGCCGCGACCGCCTGGGCGAGAAGGTAGCCCACGAAGGACGGCGTCGCGAGCGGCGGGTGCTCGGCCGTCAGCGCCCCGCCCGTCTTGCGCTCGTCCTCGCCGACCATGTCCAGGTTCAGCGCCGCGACGGCGCGCCGGTAGGCCGGCTCGCCCACTTGCGCGAGGTAGGCGGTGGTGCCGGTCATCTCCGGCATCCACAGGAACCGCACGCCGCGGCGCCGCGGCGCGAGGCGGCCCTCGGCCGTCGCGCGCGAGAGCGCGGCCGCGGCCGCCAGCGCCGCCGCCACGCCGGACGCGTTGTCGTTGGCGAAGGGCGCCGGGTGGCACAGGTGGGCGACGCACCACACCTCTTCCGTGGCCTCGGGGTCTGCCGCTGGAAGGAAGGCGTCGACGATCTCGATCTCCCCGTCTTCGAACTCCGCCTCCACGCGGGCGCGGACCCGCAGCGGCCGGCCGGCGGCGGCCGCCTCCGCCGCGCGGCGGCGCAGCGTCTCACCCTGCGCCGGCGTCAGCACGAACCCGAATCCCTTCGGCTCCTGGCCCTCCCACCAGAACGACGTGTACTGGCGGTGATCCGCCAGGTCCGCGCGGGAACGCAGGCCGGGAATTTCGTTCATGTTGTCGAAGAGCAGGCCCAGCGCGCCGCGCTCAAGCACGGCCAAGCGGTGGATGCGCATCGCGTCCCCGCGGACGAGGACGATCTTCCCGGCGACGTCGACGCCGTCCCACGATTGCGGCCGGTTCGCCTCGTCGACGACGACGAGATCAGCCTCGACGCCGCCTGGCGCCGTGGCGGCGCTCCGTTGCACAATGGAAACCGGATCCTCCGGGAACGCCGCGAGCGTTTCCAAGGACCCGTCCGGCAGGAGGAGCTCGCAGCGAGCCGAACGGCAATGCCAGGCCGGGAACAGGGTCTGGGACCACATCCGGCCGGAGCCCGCGCGAAGGCGGTGACGGCTGACGCGCAGGCCGAGCTCCCTCGCCCGCCGCTCCACGTAGTCTGCGGCCTCGTGGAACCCGGGGCTGTTCTGGATGCGGTGAAAGCGGCTCACGGCCGCGACGTCGGCCAGCGCCTGGTCGCGGTCGACGGCCGGACGAAGAGCGTCAACGATCTCTCTGAGCAACGACAACACTCCCCGAGGAGCACACTTTCGCGGGGCACGGGGGCGATCCTTCGCGCGTCCCCATGCCGAGTGTAACGCCCGGGGGCACGGGAGGCCCATCACGATGACGGATTCCGGTGCGCGGATCGCGCGCTTGCAGGCGGAGCTGCGGGCAAAGGGCTGGCGGGCGGCGTTCGTCGCCCCGGGCGACGACCTCCGTTACCTCGCCGGATTCTCCACCACGGCGGACGAGCGTCCGGCCTTTCTCGCCGTCACTCCGGACGATGCGGCCTGGCTCATGCCCGCCCTGAACCGGGAGCAGGCGGCGGCGCACAGCCCGCTGCCCATGTTTGCGTACACGGACGAAGAGGGGCCGGGGGTGGCGCTGTCGGCTCTCTTGGCGGCGTTGCGCCTCGATGCGTCCGGAGAGGGACCTCTCGGCGTGAACGACGACATGCGCGCCGACTTCCTCCTCCTCCTTCAGCGGGCCGTGCCGGGCGGCCCCTGGTCGCCGGCCGGCGAGATCATCGGTCCCCTGCGCATGATCAAGGACGCGGGCGAGATCGAGCGGATGGAGCGCGTGGCGGCCCTGACGGACCGCGTGCTCGACAGGGCCTTCGCCGCCGTGCGGCCGGGCGTGACGGAGCGGGAATTGCAGCGCGTCGTCGAGCAGGCGTTCGCGGACGAGGGCGCGGACGAGATGACGTTCTGCATCGTCGGGTCCGGCCCGAACAGCGCCTACCCGCACCACCACACCAGCGCGCGGGCGGTGCAGGCCGGCGAGCCGGTGATGTTCGACATCGGCGGGCGCAAGGACGGCTACTGCTCCGACATCACGCGCATGGTCTTCGTGGGCGAACCGCACGAGGAGTACCTCAAGGTGCACGCTGCCGTCGAGGCGGCCGTCCAGGCGGCGTTCGCGGCGGCGCGACCCGGCGCGCCGCTGCGGGCGGTGGACGAGGCGGCCCGCAAGGCCATCGACGCCGCCGGCTACGGCCCCTACTTCGTGCACCGCACGGGCCACGGCCTCGGCGTGTCCGTGCACGAGCCTCCTTCCGTGCATGGCCGCAACGAGACGATCATCCGTGAGGGCATGGTGTTCACGATCGAGCCGGGCATCTATCTGCCCGGCAGGTTCGGCGTCCGTCTGGAGGAGGTCGCCGTCGTGGAGCGCGACGGCGCTCGCCGGCTCAGCGGGCGCACGAGGGACGCGGTCGTCGTCCCGGACGGCGCATGATCGCCCGCTACACGCGCCCGGAAATGGCGGCCGTGTGGGATCTCGAGCGCCGGTACCGGCTGTGGCTCGAGGTGGAGATCGCCGCCATGGAGGGCTGGGCGGAGCTGGGCGTCGTGCCGCGGGAGGCCGTGGAGGCGGTGAGAGCGCGCGCGCGCGTCGACGTGTCGCGCATCCTTGAGATCGAGCGAACGGTGCATCACGACGTCATCGCCTTCATCACGGCCGTCGGGGAGACGGTCGGCCCGGAGGCGCGCTGGTTCCACTACGGCCTGACGTCGACGGACGTCGTCGACACGGCGCAGGCGCTCCAGTTGCGCGACGCGTGCGACCTGCTCATCCGGGGCGCGGACAACCTGCGAGCGGCGCTGCGGGAGCAGGCCCTGCGTTGGAAGCACCGGCCCGTCATCGGCCGCACGCACGGCGTGCACGCGGAACCGACGACGCTCGGTCTCAAGTTCGCGTCCTTCTACGCGGAGATGGGGCGCAACGTGGAGCGCCTGCGGCGGGCCAGAGAGGCGGTCGCCGTCGGCCAGCTGAGCGGCGCCGTCGGCACCTTCGCCGACGTCGACCCGCGCGTGGAGGCGTACGTGTGCCGGAAGCTGGGTCTTCAGCCGGAGCCGGTCAGCACGCAGGTGCTGCCGCGCGACCGCCACGCCGAGCTGCTCGCCACGCTGGCCGTCGTCGGCGGGACGCTGGACCGCCTGGCGACGGAGATCCGTCACCTGCAGCGGACGGAGGTCCGCGAGCTCGAAGAGCCGTTCCGCGGCGGGCAGAAGGGCTCGTCGGCGATGCCGCACAAGCGCAACCCTGAGAAGGCGGAGCGCGTCTCCGGACTGGCGCGCCTTCTCCGGGGATACGCCGTGGCCGCCTTCGAGGACCAGCCGCTCTGGCACGAGCGGGACATCAGCCACTCCTCCGTGGAGCGCGTCATCCTGCCGGACGCCACCATCGTGCTCGACTACATGCTGAGCCTCATGACGGAGATCGTGTCCGGCCTGCACGTCCACGAGGAGAACATGGACCGCAACCTCGCCCTCACCGGCGGCCTGATCGCGTCCCCGCGGCTGCTGCTGGCGCTGGTCGAGGCCGGGATGACCCGCGACCAGGCGTACGAGCTCGTCCAGTCCGAGGCCATGGCCGCCTGGCGCGACCTGCCGAAGGGCGGCCCGACCTTCCGCGAGCGCATCGAGAACCATCCGGAGGTGCGCGCGCGGCTCGGCCGCGAGCAGATCGCCCGCGCGTTCGACGTCGCCGGGTATTTGAAGTGGGTCGACTTCATCTTCGACCGTGCCGGGCTGGGCGCCTCGACCTGAACGTGGCGGCAGCCGCGTGAGAAGCGTGGCGCACCCGTCGCACAGACCCGATGCAGTCGTTCGCACCCATGATGATTGTGCGCCGGCGGGATCTGTGCTATCGTCATACCGACGTGTGGCTACAAGCAGAAGCGCGCCGCTTCTCACCCGGCGACGCCGCCGCGAGGTCGTGTCCGCGCGGCCGGGGCTGTCCGCCGGGTCAGCCGCCCGGACGCCGGTGGGGCGCGGTCATTCCGTGTCCGGCGTCGTGCGCGGCGATGGGAAGCGAGCGGTCATGACCCGCTCGCTTTTATCTTTCCAAGGAGGTGCAGCCGCATCAGCCGGGACCAGCGAGTCAACGAAAACATTCGGGTCCGCGAAGTCCGTCTCATCGATGAAAACGGAAACCAGCTCGGTGTGATGCCGACCAGAGAGGCCTTGCGGATCGCGCAGGAGCGGGGGCTCGACCTCGTCGAGGTGGCCGCGCAGGCCAACCCGCCCGTGTGCCGCATCATGGACTACGGCCGCTTCAAGTACGAGCAGTCCAAGCGCGAACGCGAAGCCCGCAAGCGCCAGCACATCGTCGACATCAAAGAGGTCAAGCTGCGCGTGAACATCGATGAGCACGACTTCGAAGTCAAGGCCAAGAACGCGCTGCGCTTCCTGAAAGACGGCGACAAGGTCAAAGCCACGATCATGTTCCGCGGGCGTGAGATCGTCCACGCGGAGCTCGGCCGGCAGGTGCTGGACCGCCTGGCCAAATACGTGGAAGCGTACGGCATGATCGAGCAGCAGCCCAAGGTGGAAGGCCGCAACATGGTCATGGTCTTCGCGCCCAGGCCGCAACGCGAACGCGAACGGGCCGGTCACGCCGAGAACGCCGAACGGCCGGGCGTGACGGGCTGAAGGGGGTCTTGCGATGCCGAAGATGAAGACGCACAAGGGCGCCGCGAAGCGCTTCAAGAAGACCGGCGCAGGCAAGTGGCGGCGCAATCGCGCCAACCGCATTCACCGCCACACGAAGGACGCGGCGGCGAAGCGCGCGCTGGGTAAATGGCTGACCGTCGACAAGACGGACGCGAAGCGGATCGAGCGGCTGCTGCCGTACGACTGAGAGGGAGGACACGCAGGTATGGCTCGCGTGAAGAGAGGCGTCACGGCGCGGCGCCGCCACAAGAAGATCCTCAAACTTGCCAAGGGCTACTGGGGCGCGAAGCACCGCCTCTTCCGTCCCGCCAACGAGCAGGTTCTCAAGTCTTTGCATTACGCGTACCGCGACCGCCGCGCGCGCAAGCGGGACTTCCGCCGGCTGTGGATCGCGCGCATCAACGCGGCGGCGCGGTTGAACGGCCTCTCGTACAGCCGGTTCATCAACGGATTGAAGCGGGCCGGCATCGACATCAATCGGAAGATGCTTGCGGACATCGCCGTCCGCGACGCGGCCGCGTTCTCCCAGCTGGTGGCCAAGGCCAAGGAAAGCCTGTGATCTCTCGGCGCGAAGGACCCGGGCGAGACCGGGTCCTTCGGGCTTTTTTGTTGCAGGCCGCCTGGTGGCACCATGGTGAGAGGGCGGAGGAGGCGTTCGCTTGCAGGTCGAGTCGGAACCGTCGTCGCAACGGCGTCATCGCGGGCTGCTGGTCGAGCGCAACCCCGCGCGCATCGTCGTGCTCTCGTTTGCCGCGGCGATCGCCGTCGGCACGCTGCTTCTGCTGATCCCGGCCGCGACCGCGCCCGGCGAGCGCACGGACGCGCTCACGGCGCTGTTCACCGCGACGACCGCCGTCTGCGTCACGGGCCTCACCGTGGTCGACATGTCGAAGCACTGGTCGCCCTTGGGACAAGCCATCATTCTGCTGCTCATCCAGGTCGGCGGCCTGGGCATCATGACGATGTCGACGCTCCTCTTCTTCTTGTTGGGGCGGCGCATCACGTTGCGAGAGCGGCTGCTGATCCAGGAGGCGCTCGGGCAGGAGTCGCTGTCCGGCATCGTGCGCCTGGCGCGCAGCATCCTCTTGACGACGTTGACGATCGAGACCCTCGGCGCGCTGATCCTCACGGTCCGCTGGGCCTTCGACTACCCGTGGCCGCGGGCGCTCTGGTACGGCGTGTTCCACGCCGTCTCGGCCTTCAACAACGCCGGCATCGACATCTTCGGCCCGAGCATGATGCCGTACGTGGGCGACCCGGTCGTCAACCTCACGATCTGCGGCTTGATCGTCATCGGCGGCATCGGCTTCACCGTCATCATGGACGTGTTGTACGCCAAGCGCACCGGCCACCGGCTCACGCTGCACTCAAGGATGGTTCTCATCACCACGGCGACGCTGATCGTGGCCGGCTTCGTCGTGATTCTCCTCGCGGAGTGGTCAAACCCCAAAACGCTCGGCGGCCTGCCGGTCGGCGCGCGCCTCTGGGCGGCCTTCTTCCAGGCGATCGTGCCGCGCACGGCGGGCTTCTTCAGCGTGGACATCGGCGCGCTCCACCCGTTCACGCTGTTGTTCATGGTCGTGCTGATGTTCATCGGAGCCTCGCCGAACTCGACGGGCGGCGGCATCAAGACGACGACGTTCAGCGTCGTGGCGCTGACGGTCTGGGCGACCATCGCGGGCCGCGAGGACGTGACGGTCGCAGGCCGGCGGCTCCACTGGAGCGTCGTGAACCGCGCGATCGCGATCGCGGTGACGGCCTTCACGCTGGTGATCGCCGTGGCGGGGGCACTGCTCTTCATCCAGGGCGGGCCGTTCCTGAACCTCCTCTTCGAGACGACGTCCGCCTTCGGAACCGTCGGGCTGTCCGCGGGCGTGGGCACCGGCTCGCTCACGCCCACCTTGAACAGTTGGGCGCGGCTGCTCATCATTGGCATGATGTTCATCGGGCGGGTCGGCCCGCTGACGGCGGCCCTCGCCATCGCGCGCCGGCAGCGGCGCAGGCCGCTGTACCGGCTGCCGGTGGACCGCGTGATGGTCGGCTGATCCGGCATCGGAGGAGATGGGCAGGGTGAGACGGGAATTCGCGGTACTCGGGTTGGGACGGTTCGGCTCCAGCGTGGCGCGCACGCTCTTCCACCTCGGCCACAACGTGCTGGCGGTCGATGCGGACGAGTCGCGCGTGCAGGCGATGGTCGACCACGTCACGCACGCGCTGCAGGCCGACCTGACCGACGAGGCGACGCTCAAGTCGCTGGGCCTGCGCAACTTCGAGACGGTGGTCGTGGGCATCTCCAGCGACATGGAGGCCAGCATTCTCGTGACGCTGATGTGCAAGGAACTCGGCGCGCGCAACGTCGTGGCGAAGGCGGCGAGCGACCAGCACGGCAAGGTGCTGGCGCGGATCGGCGCCGACCGCGTGATCTTCCCCGAACGGGACAGCGGCGCGCGGCTGGCGCACAGCCTCGTCACGCCGAGCCTGCTTGACGCGATCGAACTGACCCCGGACGTGAGCGTGGCGGAGATCACGGCGGGGAAGGCCCTTGCGGGCCGGTCGCTTCGTGACCTGGACCTGGCGCGGCGGTTCGGTGTGACGGTGGTCGCCCTGCGTCGCGGCGCCTCGATCCGCGTGCCGGTGCCTGCGGACGACAAGCTGACGCACGGGGATGTCCTGGTGGCCGTCGCCCGCAACGACGACCTGGCCCGGCTGCAGGACTTCCAGGACCAGGCGGGCGAGTGAGGCGCGACATGGCCGGACCCGTGGGAGAGACGGCGCCGCAGATGATCTCAAGCCCACGCAACCGGGAAGTCTTGCGCGTCGTCCGGCGGGGGCGGGACGCGGCGGCGCGCCGCCGCGAGGGGCTGCTCGTCGTCGAAGGTCCCAAGCTCGTGGATGAGTTGCTGTCGCGCCTGGGTCCGCAGGCGGTGGAGCGGGTGTACGTCAGCGCGGAGTTCGCGGAAGGCGACGGCTCCCGATGGGTCCGGCGCTGCCCGGTGCCGCCGGTCGTCGTCGCGCCGGCCGCCTTCCGCCGCATGGCGGACACGCGGACGCCGCAGGGGGTCCTGGCGCTCGCGCGGCGTCCGCGCCACGCCGCGGCCGGCCTGTGGCGCGCCGCCGGCGCCGTCCTGGCCCTGGACGCGGTCCAGGATCCGGGCAACGTCGGCGCGCTCGTGCGGGCGGCCGCGGCGTTTGGGGCGGCCGGCGCGGTGCTCGGCCCGGGCTGCGCCGACCCGTGGGGCCCCAAGGCGCTCCGTGGCGCCATGGGCGCCGCGTTCAGCCTGCCGCTCGTCGAGGCGGCCGATCTCGCCAAAATGCTGAGCGAAGCGCGCGCCGCCGGGCGGCGGGTCGTGGCGCTGGACGCGCGCGGTGCGGAGCGCCTCGACCGCGTCCCGCTCGACCGTGCCGTGCTTCTCTTGGGGAGCGAGGGCCGCGGTCTGGGCGAGGCCGCCGCGGCGGCGGACGTCGTCGCGCGGATTCCGTTCGCGGATGGCATGGAATCGTTGAACGTGGCGACGGCCGCCGCCGTCGCGCTGTATGAGGCGGCGCGCCAGGTCCGTGAAGAGCGCGGCCCCTGACGGGTCCTCGGCGGTCGAGGGCGAAGAGCCGCGCGGTGGAGACACTTGGAACGCGGCGCCCGGCGGGGCGCCGGAACAGGGGAGGCATCTTCGTTGGCCAGTCTCGGTCGGTGGGTGTTCTTACGCTTGTCGCACAGCCAGAGGGCGGCGCGTTGGGCGGAGCGGATCGGTGGCGACCTGGCGCGGCGCTTCGTCGCCGGCGACACGCTCGAGGAGGCCGTGCAGGAGGTTCGCCGCCTCAACGAGCGGGGCTTCGCCGTCACGCTGGACCATCTCGGGGAAAGCGTGCGCGACGCGGCAGAGGCTCGCGCCGCCGCCGCGGAGTACGTCGACGCCGTCCGGGCGCTGATCGACCACCGGCTCCGCGCCACGGTCTCCTTGAAGCTCACGCAGATGGGTCTCGACATCGACCGCGAGCTCTGCGCGGAGAACGTCCGCCGGATCCTGGAGGCGGCGAAGCCGGCCGGCATTCTCGTGCGCATCGACATGGAAAGCTCGGCGTACACGGACGTCACGCTGGAGCTGTACCGCGCGTTCCGCGCCGAGGGCTTCGACAATGTCGGCATCGTCCTGCAGGCCTACCTCCGCCGCAGCCTGGACGATCTCCGCGCGCTCGCGACGCTGCGCCCGCACGTCCGCATCGTGAAGGGCGCCTACGACGAGCCGCCGCACCTCGCCTACCAGGGCCGCGACGCGATCCGCGAGGCGTACAAGCGGCTGCTCGACGAGGCGTGGACGGCCTGCGAACGCGTGGCGATCGCCACCCACGACGACCTGCTGATCGATTACGCGGTGGAGGCCGCGCGCCAAAGGAACGTGCCGGACGACAAGTACGAGTTCCAGATGCTCTACGGCGTTCGGCCGGAGCTCGCCGAGGCGGTCCTCCGCAGGGGCTACGGCGTCCGCATCTACCTTCCGTACGGCCGCGACTGGTACCCGTACTTCATGCGCCGCCTGGCGGAGCGGCCCAGCGACGCCTGGCGCTTCGCCCGCGCGATCTTCGGCGGCCGGTCCCGGTAGCCGCGCCGCGCGGTCCGCGGCCGACGGCGCGGCCACGAGGGAGCCGGCGCCGGCCCGTTGCGGCGGCGCCGGCGCGCCCCTCGCCCGCGGCCGCGTCACGCGCCCATGATGTGGTATCCGGCGTCGACGTACAGGACCTCCCCCGTGATGCCCCTGCCCATGTCGCTGAGCAGGAAGACCGCGGCGTCGCCGAGTTCCCGGCCCTCCGTGTTGCGCCGCAGGGGGGACTTTTCGGCGTGCATCTTGAGCGCTCCCGTGAAGCCGGAGATGCCGCGAGCGGCGAGCGTGTTCATGGGCCCGGCGGAGATGGCGTTGACGCGGATGCCGCTGGGGCCGAGATCGCTCGCGAGGTAGCGGACGGACGCTTCCAGCGCGGCCTTGGCCACGCCCATCACGTTGTAGTTCGGCATCACCTTCTCCGCCCCGTAGTAGCTCATCGTCACGATGGACCCGCCGGACGGCATCAGCGGCCGCGCGGCCCGCGCCAGCGCGACCAGCGAGTACACGCTGACGTCCAGGGCGATGCGGAACGCGTCCCGCGACGTGTCGACGTACGCGCCCTCGAGAGCTTCCCTCGGCGCGTAGGCGATGCTGTGCACGAGAAAATCGATGGTGCCGAAGGCGCGCCCAAGCTCTTCGAAAAGGGCCGCGATCTGCGCGTCGTCCGTCACGTCGCACGGGAAGACGTGGGGGATGGCGAGCGACTCCGCGAGCTTGCGGACGCGGTCCTCGACGCGCTCGGACTCAAATGTGAGCGCGACCTGCGCCCCGGCCTCATGCAGGCTCTGGGTGATGGCCCAGGCGATGCTGTGCCGGTTGGCGACGCCCAGCACGACGCCCCGCTTGCCGGCCATGGGTCCTTGCGATGACATGCAGGATTCCACCGTCCTCCGTGTCCTTGAATGGCATGCCGGCCGGATCGGCCGGCAGCGTGCCCTTTCGTTGCCGACCGGCCGGGCTCCTTGGGCATCCTACCGCAACGGGAAGGGTTGCGGATGCCGACCGCGGAGAGGTTCGAGTTCGAGTGATCATTCGACGACCGGGCAATAGCCGACGCCGAGCATGCCCGGGCCGATGTGCACGCCGACGGCGGGGCTGATGGTCCACGTGTGCGCCTCGGCCACGCTGTACTCGTGGCGCAGGCGCTCCAGGAGGGCGGCCGCCTCGTCTTCGGCTCCGGCGTGATCCACGACGACCATCAGCGGCGTGTCGCGGTCGCACCCCATCTCTTGCAGGTCGCGTCGCATGATGTTCAGCATCTTCTCGATGGTGCCGGCGCGCGTCTCGTCCTTGTCGAGCGGCTGCCACCCCCGCCCGGAGATGCGCAGGACGGGACGATAGCCCTCCAGCGAGCCGACTTCCGCCTCCATGGCGGCGAGCCGGCCCCCACGCCGCATGAACTCGATGGTGTCGGCCACCGCGACCATTCGCGCCGTTCCCAGGACCTTGTGCACGAGGCGCAGCACCTCGTCCAGGTCGGCGCCGCGCCGCGCAGCCCGCGCGCCGGCGAGGACGGCCAGACCCTCGGGCACGAGAATGGTGCCTGCGTCGATGAGGGTGACGGGCAATCCCGTAGCGTCGATGGCGAGTTGCGCCGCGCCGTAGGTGGTGCTGAGCACCCGGCTCAGGCTCACGGCGACGATCCGCTCCCCGACCTGCGCGGCTCGTTCGTAGGCCGCGGCCCAATCGTTGGCGTTGCAGCCGGCGGTGGTGACCCGCCGGCCGTCGCGCAGCGCCCGGTAGACCGTCCGGATGTCGACGTTCACCCGGTCCCGGTATTCCTGGTCGTCGATGATCACGTGGACCGGCGCCAGATGGATGTCCAGTTCCCGGCACAAGTCCTCCGGGATATCGCAGGCCGTGTCGCTGACGAGGGCGACGTTTCTCACACGGGATCCCCTCTCGCATCCTCCGCCTGCCGGTACATTCCACACGGCGATGCGCGTTCCTTGAGACGCGGCTGCGGGCTCGGGCGGGTGCAGGAATGCCCGCGCTTTTGCGTTCGCGTCTGCGCTCCGGTACGATGAAGCGGTACGCCGTCGCGCATTGCGGCGCGCGGCGGCGAATCGAGCCTCACGAAGGCCGTGCCGGCGTCGCGCCGGGCCGCGGGCCGGGACGGGGCAGAGAAGGAGCGCGATGTCCATGGATCGTGTGGAACCCCAGCCCGCCGCGGCTCCGGAACCGGTTTCGCCGCCGTCCGCGCGCAGGCGCACGCTGGCCGCCGTCGTCCTGGCCGGCGTGTCCGCGGCGGTGCTGCTCGCCGCCGTCGTCGTGGCCATGGCCGGCCGGTCTTCGGAGGCCGTCGCGACGGTCAACGGCGAGGCGATCACCAAGGACGAGCTCTACCAGCGGCTCGTGCAGCAGAACGGCCAGCAGGTGCTGGACCAGATGATCACGGAGCGGCTCATCGACCAGGAAGCGAAGAAGAAGGGCGTGACGGTGACGCCCGCGGACGTGGACCGGGAGATTCAGCGGATCAAGTCGCAGTTCGCGTCCGACGACGAATTCCAACAGGCGCTCGCGTACAACGGGATGACCGAAGACGACCTCCGCGCCTCCGCGCGGCTGAACCTGGAGATCCGCGGGATCCTCGCGCCCACGATCCACGTCACGGATGCCGGCCTGCAGGACTTCTTCCAGAAGAACCACGACCGGTACGACCAGCCGGAGCAGGTGCGGGCGAGCCACATCCTGGTCGACACACAGGAGAAGGCCGCACAGATCAAGGACGAGCTGGCGCATGGAGCGAAGTTTGCCGATCTCGCCAAGAAGTACTCGCTGGACACGACGACGAAAGACCAGGGCGGCGAGCTCGGCTGGTTCACGAGAGGGAAAATGACGCCCGCTTTCGAAGATGCAGCCTTCAAGCTCCAGGTGGGCCAGGTGAGCGACCCGGTCCAGACGGAATACGGCTGGCACCTGATCCTCCTTGAGGAGCGGAAACCGGCGGTGGCGGCGAAGTTCGAGGACGTCAAGGATCGCGTGCGCCAGGACTACATTGATGACCAGGTGGCGCAGGCGTCGGCCGATTGGCTCGCGCAGCTGCGGTCGCAGGCGAAGATCGTGAACCGGCTCGCGGATGCGGGCGCGGTGTCGCGCTGACGGTCGCCGCGTAAGCGTCTGGACGGAGCGGCCGCCACGCGGAGCGGGAGGAGGCTGTCCGTGAGCCTCTGGCGGCACAGGGACTTCCTCAAGTTGTGGATCGGGGAGACGGTCTCCGTCCTCGGTTCGCAGGTGACGCAGCTCGCGCTGCCCCTCGCGGCCGCCGTGATGCTGCACGCCACGCCGGTGCAGATGGGGATCCTGGGCGCCGCCGACACGGCGCCCTTTCTCTTGATCGCGCTCTTCGCGGGCGCATGGGTGGACCGCATGCACCGGCGCCGCGTGATGATCGTCGCCGACTTCGGCCGGGCGCTGCTGCTGGGCGTCGTGCCGGTCGCGTACCTCGCCGGGTGGCTGAGCCTCGAACTCCTC
>JADGHN010000014.1 GCA_019683875.1 Clostridia bacterium | reverse complement strand
GGGAGGGGGCACGGGCGGTCCACGCCCGCGCGGAGGAGTGGGGTCGCGGCGAGGGGCGCGAAGCCTACGACGTGGCGACGGCGCGCGCGGTCGGTCATCTGGCGGTGGTGGCGGAACTGGCGCTGCCGTGTGTGCGCGTGGGCGGGCAGGTTCTTGCATGGAAAGGGCGGCTCAGCGACGAAGAGCTTGATGCGGGGAGCCGGGCTGCCCGCATATTGGGAGGAGAGATTGCGGCGGTCGACCGGTTCGTGCTCCCGTGGAGCGGAGCGCAGCGCACGATGGTGAGAATCGAGAAGCGACGGCCGACGCCGGACCGCTATCCGCGGCGACCCGGATTGCCGGAGAAGCGGCCGCTCGGCGTGGAAGCGCAGACTCGAGGGGAGGCCGAGAATGAGGGGCACTGACTGGCTTACGCACATTCCCCTGGACGAGATCCGACCGAACCCGTACCAGCCGCGCGCACAGTGGGACGAGGCCGCCCTGGCGGAACTCGCGGAGTCGATTCGAGAGCACGGAGTGGTTCAGCCGGTGGTGGTGAGGCCGCGCGACGACGGCTACGAGCTCATCGCCGGGGAACGGCGCTGGCGTGCCGCACAACGAGCCGGATTGAAGGAGATTCCGGCCGTCGTTCGCGAGGCGAGCGACCGGGACGTGGCCGTGCTGGCGCTTTTGGAAAACGTGCAGCGTGAGGATTTGAACTTTTTTGAGGTGGCGGAGGGCTACGCGCGGCTGCTGAAGGAATTCGGCATGACGCAGGAGGAGCTGGCCGCGCAGGTCGGCCGCTCGCAGAGCGCCATCGCGAACCTCCTGCGGCTGTTGCGGTTGCCGGCGCAGGTGCGCGAGGTTATTTCCCGGGAAATGTTGACCGAACGACACGCGCGAGCGTTGCTCGCGGTGGAGGATCCGGACGAGCAGCTGCGTCTCGCGGAGGCCGCGGGACGGCACGGGTGGACGGTGAAGCAGCTGGAGACGGAGATCGCCAGGACGCGCGATCACGGAACGGCGCAACAGCGGCGCACGACAGTGGTCAGCGATGCCCGGATCTTTGTCAACGAGTTTCGCAAGGCCGTGCGGATGCTGCAGTCGCAGGGCTTCCGGGTGGAGATGGCGGAGAGGGTCGAAGCGGAGCGCATATACTTGGAAATCACGATCGACCGGACGCCGGGCATCGCGCTGGCGGGCCGGCGGCGCAGCCGCGCGCGTGCGCGTGGAGGTCGGTAGCGCTGCGGGGCGAAGGAACAGGACGGAGAGGCGTGGAAAGTCCGGGAGCACCAGGAGGGCGAGGATGAGCCGGATCATCGCGATCGCGAACCAGAAGGGCGGGGTCGGGAAGACGACGACAACCGTGAACCTCGCGGCATGCCTCGGCCTTCTCGGGCAACGCGTCCTGGTGATCGACGCCGACCCGCAGGGAAACACGACGAGCGGCCTCGGCATCGACAAGGCCACGCTGGAGCGGACGCTATACGACGTGCTGGTGGACGAGGTTCCGCTTCAGGAAGTCGTCGTGCCGGTGAGTTCCGTGTCGAACGTGCACGTGGCGCCGGCGACCATCGATCTGGCGGGCGCGGAGGTCGAGCTGGTGCTGGCGATTTCACGTGAAACAAAGTTGAAGCGGGCCCTCGCTCCGCTGTCCGGGCGATACGATTTCGTCCTGATCGATTGCCCGCCGTCGCTCGGCCTTCTGACGGTGAACGCCCTGACGGCGGCTCAAGCCGTGCTGATTCCGATCCAGTGCGAGTACTACGCGCTGGAAGGCGTCTCGCAACTGCTGAAGACGATTGAGATTGTCCGCTCGAACCTGAATCCAGAGCTCGACATTGACGGCGTCGTGTTGACGATGTTCGATGGGCGGACGAACCTCGCGATCCAGGTGGTGGAGCAGGTCAAGAAACATTTTCGCGAGCGCGTCTACACGACGATCATTCCTCGCAATGTCCGCCTGAGTGAAGCGCCGAGCCACGGGCTGCCCATCGCGTTGTACGATCCGAAATCGCGCGGCGCCGAAGTCTACCGCGAGCTGGCCGAGGAGGTGCTGGAACGTGCCAGGACCCAGGAGAGGTCTCGGCAGGGGGCTTGAGTCGCTGCTGCCGTCGCTTGAGGTGCGGGATGGGGAGACGCCGCACGAGGTCGAAGTCGAGCGCATCGAACCAAACCCGCACCAACCAAGGCGCCACTTTGACGAAACCGCATTAGCCGAATTGGCCGAGTCGGTGCGGCAGCATGGCGTTCTGCAGCCACTGATCGTGCGGAGGAAGGGCGAGCGGTTCCAGATCGTGGCCGGGGAGAGGCGCTGGCGCGCGGCGCAACTTGCCGGCCTGAAGACAGTGCCGGTCGTCGTACGGGAGCTCGACGACCTTCAGATGACCGAGATTGCGCTGATCGAGAACCTTCAGCGGGAGGACCTCAACCCGATCGAGACAGCCCGCGCGTATCAGACGCTGATGGACAAGCTCGGGTTGGACCAGGAAGGCCTCGCGAGGCGTGTGGGCAAGAGCCGCTCCGCCATCGCCAACAGCCTGCGGCTACTCAGTTTGGAGGATGATCTGCAGGAGCAGGTGGCGGCCGGGCGGCTCTCAGAGGGACACGCCCGCGCGCTTCTCGCGGTCCAGCCAGGGGAGGCCCGGCGGGCCGCCGCGCGGCGCGTGCTCGAGCAAGGATTGTCGGTGCGCGAGACGGAAGCATTGGCGAGGGAACGGAAGGCTTCAGGGCAGCGCCGCGGGCGAACGAAGGCGGCCGAATTGGCGGACCTCGAGCGAATGCTGAAAGAGGCGCTCGCCGCGCCGGTGGAGATTCGTCCCGGAGGCCGGAAAGGCACGATTGAGATCACGTACTTTGGGCACGAGGACCTTGAGCGCCTGGTCCACCGGCTCGTGGGAGGGGCAGCGACGGGTGCTGCCTCACGCGCGTAGGGCGACCCACAAGCTTCAGAGCAGCGCGCGTGAATGGCGTCCAGACGCGACGTGGCGGCATTCGTTTCACGTGAAACGGTTTCACGTGAAACATCCGCGGCGCGTGAAAGGGGATTTCGGGTGCTCGGCACGCTCGTGAATACGGCCTCGATTTGTGCGGGCGCGTTGCTTGGACAGACGGTGTTCCGTCGCATCCCGGCGCAATGGCACCAGTCGGCTCTGCATGCGGTGGGGCTGGGCGTGGTGTTCATCGGCGCGTCGACGTCCCTCGACGCCTTTCGCCATTGGGCCGTCCAACTTGTGTTGGCCTTGGTCCTCGGAAGCTTCGCCGGCGAAGCGTTGCGTCTTGAAGACCGCCTGAACGCGCTTGAACGCCGGGGAGAGAGGCTCCGTGGCGCTGGTGAAGGCGGCGTCGCGAAAGCGTTCCTGACGGCGACGCTCGTCTTTGCCGTCGGCCCGATGGCGATCCTCGGAGGCATCCAGGATGGACTTGGGCCGGCACCCACGATTCTCTACACAAAGTCGGCCCTGGATGGCTTGAGCGCCATTGTGCTCTCGGCGACACTGGGACTCGGCGTCATTCTTTCTGCCGTGCCCGTGTTCCTCATCCAGGGCGGAGCCGCTCTACTGGCGGTAGAGCTGTCCCCCTTGATGACGCCAGACATCGTCGGGGCGATCAGCGGTGTGGGCGGCGTGCTGATCGCTGCCATCGGTCTGAACATGCTCGGGGCGGCGCGCGTGCGCGTGGCGTCGCTGCTGCCGGCGATTCTTTTCGGCCCTCTCAGCGTGTGGCTGACGCACGTGTTTTCAACGCGGTGAGCCCTCGGTCTTGATGAGCGGGCCGGCCTGACGCTTCGTAAGGAGGACGTGGATGTTTGACGTTTCGGCGCTTTTGAACTCCCCGGACGCGCAAATCGCCGTCTGTGTGGGTGGCGTGGCGTTGCTTGCGCTTCTCCTGGCGGCGGTCGCCTGGGTGCGTGTGCGCAGGTTGCAGCGGCGCTTGCGCGCCTTCCTTCCGACCGGCGCCGCGGGCGACGTGCTGGAGGCCCTGGCAGCGTTCTCGGCGCGCCTGGACACGCTCGCGCGCGCTGTCGAGGACCTCGCGGCGGAGGAGCGCGAGCTGAAGGCGGATCTCGCGCGCCGCGTGCGCACGCCTTCGGTGATTCGCTTCAACGCGTTCCCCGGGATGGGCAGCGACCTCAGCTATGCCGTCGCCCTGCTGGACGATGAGCGGAACGGTGTGGTGCTCTCTGCCATCCAGGGGCGCGAGGAAACGCGGGTGTACGCAAAACCGGTGCAACACGGCCAGTCCACATATCTGCTCACCCCGGAGGAAGAACGGGCGATTCAGGCGGCAGGAGGCCGGGATCTCGCGACGAAATAGGAAAGTCCGGCCATTTTTTGCGCGGCCGGCCAGGACAAGCCTGACGGGCAACACCGTCTTCGTCGGGAGGACAGTGATGGCGCCGTCAAACGACAGTCGCTATCTCACGATCCTGCTTCTGCCCGATGGCGCCGGCCGCTCGCGCTCGGTGCGCATTCCGGCATGGCTCCCGAAGAGTCTCCTCTTCGTCGCGCTGTCCGGTCTGTTCGCGTTGGTGCAGTTCTCGCACGACTACCGCGCCATGGCCCGGAACGTGGAGGAGCTGCACCGGCTCCAGGAGGTCAACGCGCAACAGGCGCGGGACCTGGAGGAGACCCGCGCACAGATCGCCGCCCTTCAGGACGAACTGGCCAAGATCCAAGAGCTCGACCGCACGCTGCGCTCTGAACTGCACATCGAAGGCTCGCCACAGAGCTCGGCTTACGGGTCGCCGTCCGCAGTCACGGCCCTCGCGGGAGGCGCGACGGCGCAGGGCGCGCCTTCATCCGCCCTGCCGACATCCATCGTCCAGGCCACGGGCGCGCTCACGGAGCTTCGTGCGGCGAACGCGCAGATTGCGGCCTCCGCCCAGTCCGTGACGGGACGATCGGCCGCCGGCCTGTCCTCCGCAGCGTTGCGGCAGGATGCCGAAGCCCTGGTGCAACAGGCGATGGCCGAATTGGCCAGCCTGACGGAGATCCAGGCGGCCACCACGCAGTACATCCGCGCGGCGGCCCATTACCCGGACCAGTGGCCCCTTGCCGGCGCCGTCACGTCGACCTTCGGCTACCGGCGTTCGCCGCTCGGATGGGGGCGCGAGTTCCACGAAGGCATCGACATCGCCGCTCCCTACGGCACGCCCATTCGCGCCGCGGCCGCGGGCGTCGTCGTGCACGCCGGTTGGCTGACCGGATTTGGGCGCGCGGTGAAGATCGATCACGGCAATGGGCTCGTCACGCTCTACGGACACCAGTCGCGGATCAAGGTCACCGTCGGTCAGACCGTGAAAAAAGGGCAGATCATCGGATACGTGGGAAGCAGCGGGCTCAGCACCGGACCGCATCTCCACTTCGGGGTCTACAAGAGAGGCACGCCCGTCGATCCCATGCCGTACGTGACCAGCGACCTCTATCAGTATCTGAAGAAGTAACGCACGAGGGAGGCCTCGCATGAGACGGCGCGATCCGAGGCCCGCGCCCGACCAGGTGGAGACGATCATCGGCAGGAACACCACGCTACACGGGGTGCTGACGTCCGCAGGCGCTGTCCGCGTCGAGGGGCGCGTCCAGGGCGAAATCCGTGCCGAGGGCAATGTGTACGTGACCGAGACCGCCGTTGTCGAGGCGGAGATTCACGGACGGCAGGTGGCCATCGCGGGTGAAGTGAAAGGTGACGTCCACGCCTCGGACCGTCTCGATCTGATCGGAACCGGCAAGCTCCTTGGCGACTTCTATTCCCCGAAGGTCGTCGTGGCAGAAGGCGCGACGTTTGAAGGGCGATCCCACATGACCGCGCTGGAAGGCGCGGTTGCGGAAGCGGCGGCGACGGGCGAACGATGAAGCGCCGGGCGGTCGTCATCGTCAATCCGAAGGCAGCCGCCGGCCGCGGGCTGCGGCTGTGGTCGTCCGTCGAGCCGCTGTTCGCCGAAGCGTTTGAATATGAGGTCCGCCTCAGCCAGCGCCCCGGCCACGCCACGGAACTTGCCCGGCAGGCCGTGCAGGAGGGCGCGCGCACGGTCGTCGCCGTCGGTGGCGACGGCACCGTGCACGAGGTCGTCAACGGCATGGCGCTTTCGGATGCGACGCTCGGCATCCTTCCGTTCGGCACGGGGAACGACTTCGCCCGGGCGATGGGCATCCCGCTCGTCCCGAAGCGCGCGGTCGAGACGCTCCGTGACGGGGAGCCGCGGGTCGTCGACCTCGGTCGCGTGCACGGCCACTTCTACGTTCAGGTGGCCGGCACGGGATTCGACGCCGTCGTGGCCCGGCGTGTCAACGAAAGCGGCCGCACGGGGAAAGGCGCCCTGGCTTACCTCATGTTCATCTTTTCCACGCTGTTCAGCTACCGCAACGCCGACCTCCGCCTTTCGGCCGAACGGACCGTCGACGGCCGTGCGCTGCTCCTCGCCGTCGCCAACACGGCGATGTACGCCGGCGGCATGAAGGTTTGCCCGGGGGCCGATCCGGCGGACGGACAGCTCGACTGGTGCTGGGTCGGGGACCTGTCGAAGGCCGAAACCCTTGCGGCCCTGCCACGAGTTTTCAACGGTTCGCACGTCCGGCTGCGCAAAGTCACGTGCGGCCGCGCCGCGGTTGTGGAAGTCGACGGGCCCGCGGATCTCCCCGTGCAGGCCGACGGCGAGTGCGTGGGCACGCTGCCCGCACGCTTCGAGTGCGTGCCGCGCGCGCTGAGCGTGATCGTGCCCAGGCAGGCGCAAGCGCGGCGCGCGTAACCCGCTGCGCGCCAGCTTCACAGGACGCCGCGCGCCTCGGCGGCTCCCGCTAGGCCTCCTCGAAAATCCTGCGTGACAGGCTTTTCGGGCGCGGCCGCGCCCCGGACGCCGGGTGCGGCGGGCCGCGGGTCGGGGGCGAAGCCGCCACCGGCCGCGGCCACCTCTCCCGGCGCCGATTCGACCCCGCTTTCCAGCGACCCGCTCCCGCGCGACCGTGCCGCGCACCACCGCGCGGCGGCCAGGAGCACGCCGTCGGCGATCACGCGCGCGATGGCCATGACGACGCTCAACCGCGTGTTCTGCAGGATCAGGTACTCCATGAACCCGCCGACGTTGACGGTGCCGGTGACGGCGACGTCGCCGACGGGCGGCAGCGTCTTGTTCACGCCGGCTCCGGGCTGCAAGGGGCCCCGGCACAGGCTGACGGTGCCGATGTTCTCGAGGCGGCCAAGACAGGCGTCGACGGCCACGACGAAGCACCCCGGGACCTGGCGGCCCAACTCGCCCAGCACGCGCTCCAGATTCGACGCGTGCACCGGTTCGTCGATCGTGCCGAGAACCTGCCACGGGCACCCGCGCTCCACGAGCCGCGAGCCGACCAGAGGACCGAGGGCGTCGCCGGTGGACCGGTCCGTGCCGATGCAGAGCACGACCACAGGACGATCCTGCGCGCCGGCCTCCTGAAGCTGCGCGGTCAGGTGGGCCGCGAGGCGCTCCGCCGCGTTCGCTTCGTCCGCGCGGATGCGCAGGTCGCTTCGGGGACGAGCGCTGGCGCGTCGTTCGAGCATGGGACCTCCTGCGGCTGGAGTGTTCGCAGTATATGGCACCGGCCGCGCGCATATGCATCGGCGAGAGGTGAGCCGGTGCGGTCGGCGCGCAATGGCGGGGCCCGGGCCTGGCAGGCCGCCGTCGCGGTCGGTTCGGTCTTCGCGGGTGGCGTGGTGGGCGCGGGTTTCGCGTCAGGCCGGGAGTTGTGGCAATTCTTCGCGGCGTACGGCCCGGTCGGCGTCGTTGCCGCCGCCCTGTCCGGGCTGGGCTTCGCCGTCGCCGCGGCGTTCGTGGTGGCGGCGCTCCGGCTGGCGCCGGGCGGGGCCGCCGCGGCCGGACACCACGACCTGCTGCGCGCGCTGCCGCCGTTCGCAGCGCGCGCGCTGGACGTCCTCTTCACGCTGTTTCTCTTCGTCGGACTGGCCGTCGTGCTGTCGGGCGCGGGCGCCCTCCTGGAAGAGCAGTGGGCGTGGCCGTACACGGCGGGGGTCGCGTCGCTGGCGGCGCCGGTCGCCGCGGCCCTGCTCGCGCGCGAGCGCGGCTTCGTGTGGGCCAACACCGCCTTGACGCCTCTGCTCGTCGTCCTCATGCTGGCGCTCTTCGCCCGATTGCTGGCCGCGACGCCGGGGCCGGCGCCCGCCCCGGTTCCGGACCCGGCTCAGGCGCTCCCTGCCCCGTGGTGGTGGGCCGCGCTGCTGTATGTGGCCTACAACATGCTCGTCGGCGTGGTGGCCATCGCGTCGCTGGAGCCGGCGCGACTGGCTTCAAGAGGGGCGTACGCAGGCGCCGCGGCGGGCGGGCTGGCGCTCGGGCTGCTGGCTGCGGCCGGTACGGCCGTCCTCGTGCAACAGGGCGCGAGGGCCGCGTCCTTCGACGTGCCCTTCGCCGCCCTCGCGCGCCACCTCGGGGCCGGCTGGAGCCTCGTCTACAGCGCCGCTCTCTACGCGGCGCTGGCGACGACCGCGCTCGCCAACGCGCGCGGCCTCGCCGCCCGCTTCAGCGGCGCGCGACCAGGCCAACTCGACCGCCTCCTGCCCTGCCTCTGGTTGCTCGCCGCGCTGCCGTTCACGCGCTTTGGCCTGTCCTGGCTCGTTCGCGTGGTATACCCGGCCGCGGGGTACGCGTCCCTCGCCCTCCTCCTCGCGCTGCCGCTCATCGTGTTGCGGCGCTGGTTGGACGCCCGCGCAGGCTAGCCTACAATGAGCCTGGGAGCGAGGCCATGCCGCGCAATCCGGTCGACTGGGCCATCCTGGCCATGCTGCTGTTCGGCGCGCTCGCGGGAGCCCGGCGCGGGCTGGTGGCCTCCGCACTCGGCGCGGTGGGCAGTCTCGGCGCCTTCGCCGCGAGCCTGTGGCTCGGGCCGCTTCTCCTGCAAGGCGTGGATGCGGCGTGGCATCTGCGCCCCCGCGTGATCGAATGGCTGGCCGCGCACGGACCCCTGCCGGCCGGGCTGTCCGAACGGGCGTCGAGCGCGCTGCGGGCCGTCGCGACGCCGGCGCTCGCGGGCTCCGGCTCGACGCCCGGTGATGCGATCTACCCGCTCATCGCGGACGTTCTGCTGAGGGCGCTGGCCGTGGCCGCAGTCTACGCGGTCGCCGCGTTCCTTCTGGGCTTCTTCGCGCGGCCGCTGTTGACCGTCGTGCGCGGCGTGACGGCGCTGGGACTCCTCGACCGCGCGGCCGGCGCCGCGCTGGGCTGCGCGGAGGCCGCCCTCACGGCGGCTGTGGCTCTCGCCGCGGCGACGAGCCTCGCCGCGTTCGCTCCGGGATCCGCATGGGCGCATGCGGTGGACGGCTCCGCCTGGGGACAGGCCCTCGTGAGCGGGCTTGACCGGGCCGTGGAGCTCGTCCAGCAACACTTCGCGCAGCGCCCCCACCTGGGAGGTTGACACGTTGCCGCACGGACTGGCGTCGCTGCTGGCTATGGCGCGACAGGCATTCACGGACTGCTCGAGCGGCTGGCGCTCACCCGAGTGCCTCGGCGCTGCCGGCCTGCAAGTGGGCGGCGCGCTGCTTGAGGCCGCCGCGATCGTCGTCGCCGGGCACATCCTCGCCCGCGTGCTCGGCGCGGTCCTGGACCGTTTCATCGAGAGGAGCCGGGCGACGCGGCTGGGAGTGTTCGACGAAACGCGAGCCGTCACCGTCCGCGGCCTGATGAAAAGCCTGCTGCGATACGTCATCGACTTTCTCGTGCTCGTGACGGTCCTGGCCGGCTGGGGCGTGCCGGTGAGCGGGCTGCTCGCGGGCGCCGGCATCGCCGGCCTGGCCGTGGGCTTCGGCGCGCAGAACCTCGTGCGCGACGTCATCACGGGATTCTTCCTCTTGTTTGAAGATCAGTTCCGCGTGGGCGAACACGTGGAGTTCGCCGGGATTTCCGGCATCGTGGAGGACATCGGCTTCCGCATCACGAGAGTGCGGGACTTCGGCGGCCAGCTGCACATGGTGCCGAACGGGCAGATCGAGCGGGTCACGAACTACAGCCGCGGCAGCATGCGCCTCCTCGTCAAGGTGCGCGTCGATTTCAATGAGGACCCGGACCGCGTCGAACAGGTCCTCGGCGAGGCGTGCGAACGCTTCCGGCGGTCGTGGACCACGCTGACCGAGGGGCCGAATGTGCTGGGCGTGCAGGACCTCGGCGAGGCCGGCGTCGAGTTTGTCGTCTGGGGCAAGGCCCAGCCGGGGGAGCAGTGGGCCGCAGAACGCGCGCTGCGCAAGGAGATCAAGAAGGCGCTGGACGCGGCCGGCATCCGCATCGCGCGCCCGCTAGCCGCGGTCGTCGCCTACGATGCCCCGTCGCCGGAAACGAAGCGCGGGACCCGCGGGTTTGACGGCGACGCGCTTCGCGGGGAGGCGGAACGCGCCCGCCGCGGGGAGGCCGGCCCGCCCGCGCCGGGAGAGGCGCCGCCCAGCGAGCGGGAGACGAATGCCTCGCGGGGCTCCGGCGGCCCGGATGAAGAAGGCAAAGAGAGAGAAGGGTGACGGTGGTTCGAGGACCTCTGCCGCTCCACCTCGGCGACGTCGTCCGCCTCAAGAAGCCGCACCCGTGCGGGTCGGACAGGTGGGAGATCGTGCGCGTCGGCGCGGATCTGCGGCTGAAGTGCCTCGGCTGCGGGCACCTCGTGCTCCTGCCGCGCAGCCGCGTGGAGAGCAAGATCCGGGAGATCTACCCGGCGGCCGCGCCGCCCGGCACGCCGCCGTTGAAACCCGGGCGCGACCTGCTATAATTTCATTTGATTTGCCATCACGCCCTTCATGCATGCCATTGGCGAAGATCCTTCCTGCCCGCCGGAACGGCGTGATCCGCGGGCCAAAGTCCGAAGGAAGGAGGTGCGATGTTGCGCGCCTACGAAGCCTTGATTCTCCTCGACCCCACGCTCGACACGGAACAGATCGAGCAGACCATGCGCCGCTTCCTCGAAACCGTGCAGAAGAACGGCGGCGTCATCGACAACCTCGAACCGTTGGGACGGCGGCGCCTCGCATACGAGATCGGCGGACACCGGGAGGGCGTCTACGTGCTCATGACGTTCCGCTCGGGGCCCGTGGCCCCGAATGAGCTGCGTCGCGCGCTGCGCCTCTCCGACAGCGTGCTGCGTTCGATGGTCGTGCGCGCCGTGGAGACGAACGCGGCGAAGTCGCAGGACGCTCGCGAGGGCGAGGCCAGCGCCGCTCCGGAGCCGGCCGAGGTCCCGGCGGCGGCGGTCGAAGCCGAATAAGGTGGCGGTTCCGTGCTGAATCACGTCGTGTTGATCGGGCGCCTGGTCCGCGATCCCGAACTCCGCTACACGCCGAACGGCGTGGCCGTCGGCACGTTCACGCTTGCGGTGGACCGGCCGTACTCGAACCAGCAGGGCGAACGCGAGGCCGATTTCATCGACATCGTCGTCTGGCGGCAACTCGCGGAGACGTGCGCCAACCATCTCAGCAAGGGGCGGCTGGTGGCCGTCGCCGGGCGCCTGCAGATCCGCTCGTACGAGACGCAGGACGGTCAAAAGCGGCGTGCGGCGGAGGTCGTCGCGAACGAGGTGCGCTTCCTCGACCGCCCCACACGCCAGGGATCCGGCGCCGACGCCCTCGGCACCGAAGTCCCGTTCGACGACGAGGACGTGCCGTTCTAGACCGGGGCCAGCGAATCTCACACGCAAGGGGGTCATCCGTTTGGCTCGACGCGACAAGCGACGTCGCCGCAAGGTATGCAGCTTCTGCGTCGACAAGATCGACGTCGTCGACTACAAGGACACGGGCCGGCTGCGCCGCTACATCAGCGAGCGCGGTAAGATCCTGCCGCGGCGCATCACCGGTAACTGCGCGCGCCATCAGCGCCAGCTCACCACGGCGATCAAGCGCGCGCGCTACATGGCTCTCCTGCCGTTCACCGTCGAGTGACCTGGCGGGCGCCGGACGGCGGATCGAGAGGCGCGAGGTCGACGAATCGCGAACATGACGGATCCGGCGGGAAGGGCCGACGCCCTTCCCGTTTTCCGCAAAGGAGTGGCGCGATGGACGGCAGGTGGGCCCGGTGAACCGGCTTGCGCAAACGCGCGCCGTCACGGAGGGCGCGCTCATGGCGGCGCTGACGGTCGTGCTTGCCCTGGCGGCCGTGTACGTCCCGCTTCTCGGATTTGTGCTGACGTTTTTCCTGCCGGCGCCGGTCGCCGTCGTCGCCGTCCGCCACGGCGCGGGCGTGGCGCTCCTCAGCGTCGTCGCGGCGGCCGTGCTTTTGGCGCTTTTCCTCGGGCCCGTTCAGGCGCTCGCGGTCGTCGTGACGTTCGCCTTCCTGGGCCTGGCGTTCGGGTTCAGCCTGCGGCGCGGATGGGACGCCGGCCGCGCGATTCTTTTGGGCGCCCTGGCCGTCGCCGCCACGGTCACGCTCGGCGTGCTGCTCTCGCGCCTCGTGTTCCACGAGGACGTGCTCGCCCTGTTCCGGGACGCCGTCGAGAGCAGCGCTCGGCGCCTCGCGGCGTGGAACCTGCCCACCGCGCGCCAGACCGCGGAGATGCTGAAGGCCATGATGCGGGAGTTGAAGGAGCAGCCGCTGCTGTTCATCGCCCCGGTGGGCGCTTCGATGGTGATGCTTTCGGCGATCTACTACGCCGCGCTGCGGCCGCTCTTCCAGCGGCTGGGCATCGCCGTGCCGCGGCTGTCGTCGTTCGCCACGTGGACGGTGCCGCGCGGCGTCGCGTGGGCGTGGCTGGCCGTCATGGCGCTCCTTCTTCTCAGCCAGCGGCCGGGATTCGGATGGCTCGCGCCCGTCGCGCAGAACCTCTCGTACGCCGCGGTGTTCGTCTTCATGACGGTCGGAGCGTCCGTCGCGTACTTCTTCTTGCGGTACTGGCGCCTGAGCGTGGGTGTGTCCGGCGTTCTCGCCGTGTACGCGTCCCTGACGCCGATGGGCCAGATCGTCGTCCTTCTTGGGCTTTGGGAAGTTCTCGTCGGACTGCGCGCGCGCTTCGTGGACCGCCTGCCCTCCGACCACCCGCTGCGCGCGGAGCTGGGGGAGGACGGCGCGGCTCGGCTGAAAGGGAGGGTTCCGCAGTGAAGGTCGTGCTCACACAAGCGGTCAAGGGCTTGGGAAACGCCGGTCAGACGGTGGAGGTGGCCGACGGCTACGCGCGCAACTTCCTGTTCCCGCGCAACCTGGCGAAGCCGGCCACGGAAAGCACGCTGAAGCAGATCGAGGATGACCGCCGGCGCCAGGCGGCCAAGGCGGAGCGCGAGCGCCGGGAGGCGCAACAGGCGGCCGCCAAGCTCGATCACAAGGAGATCGTCTTCAAGGCGCGGGCCGGGGAAGGCGGCAAGCTCTTCGGCTCCATCACGGCGCAGGACGTGGCGGAGCGGATCGCCGCCCAGTTCGGCGTGACGGTCGACAAGCGCCGCGTGGAGATGGACGGCGCGATCAAGTCGCTCGGCCGCCACCCGGTCAAGGTTCGGCTGCATCCGGAAGCCGTCGCCCAGGTGGAAGTCGTCGTGCTGCCGGAGGCGGAGTGACCATGGGCCGCTTCGTGCGCCACGGGGGCGATCGCCGCGGCCTCGTCGAGGAGTACGAGCGCAAGGTGAACGCGCTCTACGGCGTCCTCGCCGACATCTACGGCTCCGACCGCGTCGTCCTGAAGGCGGGCAAGGTGGGGGCCCTGAGCGGCATGCGCTCGGAGAACCTGGGGGAGCGCATCGTCGCGCTGCAGCGCCTGGTCTACGACGATCCCACCATCGACGAGCCGCCGCGCTTCTCCGAGATCCCGGCCGTGCTGAGCGAGCTCGAGGAGGAACTCGCCGACCTGCTGGCGCGGCGCACCGTGGAGGACGAGATCGAGCAGAAGATCCAGGACCGCATGGCGCAGAAGCACGAGGAGTACGTGGCCGACATCCGCGCCCAGGTCATGCGGGAGATCTCGCCGGAGACGGCCGAGACGAAGCGCAAGCTCGAGCGCCTGCAGCAGATCGAGCAGCGCGGCCTGGCGCGGTCGCTCGCGGAGGTGCTGCGCCCGAAGCGCTTCGAGGAGGTCATCGGCCAGGACGCGGCCGTCCAGGCGCTGCTCGCCAAGCTCTCCTCGCCGTACCCGCAGCACATCCTGCTGTACGGCCCGCCCGGCGTGGGCAAGACGACGGCCGCGCGCCTCGCGCTGGAAGTGGCGCGGGAGCGGCCCGGCTCGCCGTTCTCGAAGGACGCGCCGTTCGTCGAAGTCGACGGCTCCACCCTGCGCTGGGATCCGCGCGAGGTGACGAACCCGCTCCTCGGTTCGGTGCACGACCCGATCTACCAGGGGGCGCGGCACGATTTCGCCGAAGGCGGCGTTCCGGAGCCGAAGCTGGGCCTCGTCACCGAGGCGAACGGCGGCGTGCTCTTCATCGACGAGATCGGCGAGATGGACCCGATCTTGCAGAACAAGCTCCTCAAGGTGCTTGAGGACAAGCGCGTCTATTTCGAGTCCTCGTACTACGACCCGGACGATCCGCATGTGCCGGAGTACGTGCACAAGCTGTTCCGCGAGGGCGCGCCGGCCGACTTCGTCCTCATCGGGGCCACGACGCGCGATCCGGAAGACATCACGCCCGCGCTGCGCTCGCGCTGCGCGGAGATCTTCTTCGCGCCGCTGACGCCGGACGACATCCGCAAGATCGTGCGGCAGGGCGCGGAGAAGCTCGGCGTGCCGATCGAAGCGGCGGCGGTCGACGACATCGCCGAGCGCACCATCGAGGCGCGCAAGGCGCTGAACATCCTCGCGGACGCGTACGCGATGGCGGTGTACGAGGCCGGCGGCCCGGACAGGCCCGCCGCAATACGCGCCGAGCACGTGCGCACGGCGCTGAGCGCCGCGCGCGTGGGGCGGGAGGCGCGCACCCTGGCCTCGTCGACGACGCAGATCGGCCGCGTGATCGGGCTGGCCGTGCGCGGCTTCCTCGGCTCGGCGCTGGAGATCGAGGCCGTCGCCTACCCGGCGCGGGAGCCGGGCAAGGGCAAGATCCGCTTCAACGAGACGGCCGGCTCCATGGCGCGGGACTCCGTCTTCACCGCGGGCACCCTCCTGCGGCGCATCACGGGCAAGGACCTGGCCGACTACGACGTTCACGTGAACGTCGTCGGCGGCGGCCACATCGATGGGCCTTCGGCGGGGGCGGCCATCTTCGCGGCCATCTACAGCGCCGTCGAGGGGCGTCCGGTGCGCCAGGACGTGGCGATCACCGGCGAGGTCTCCCTCTCCGGCCGGATCCAGGAAGTGGGCGGCATTCCGGAGAAGCTCTACGGCGCCCGGCAGACCGGCGTGCGGCGCGTGGTGCTGCCGGCCGCCAACGAGGGTGACGTCCCCGCGGGCCGGTTCGGGCTGGAGCTCGTGTTCGTGGAGACGGCGGAACAGGTGCTGCAAGAGCTTCTTGCGCCGGTGCAGTAAGGGGTCGGATCGACGTGGACGCGCTCGCGGACAAGATTCCCCCTCAGAACCTGGAAGCCGAGCAATCCGTGCTCGGCTCCATGCTCTTGGAGCGCGAGGCCATCCTTCGCGCGGCGGAGATCCTGAGCGATGACTCGTTCTACCGGGAGGCGCACCGCCACGTGTTCCGGGCCATCCTGGACCTCACGGACCGGAACGAGGCGGCGGACATCGTCACGGTGGGCGACGAGCTGGCCTCGCGCGGGCTGCTGGAGCAGGTCGGCGGCCACGCCTACCTCAGCGAGCTGGCCAACGCCGTGCCGACGGCCGCCAACGTGGAGTACTACGCCCGCATCGTGGAGGAGAAGGCGCTCCTGCGCAAGCTCATCCAGGTCTCGGGCGAGATCGCGCGGCGCGCCTACAGCGGC
Source organism: Clostridia bacterium (assembly GCA_019683875.1). Classification (NCBI taxonomy): domain Bacteria; kingdom Bacillati; phylum Bacillota; class Clostridia; species Clostridia bacterium. Next base: position 7,993 of record JADGHN010000014.1, on the reverse strand, counting down.
ACCGAGGACGTGACGGAACTGCTCGACTACGCCGAGCAGCAGATGTTCGAGCTGTCGCGAGACCGCAAGACGCGCTCCTGGGCCTTCATCCGGGACGTGCTCGTCGACACGTTCGACCACATCCAGCGCATGTTCGAGAAGCAGGGCGACGTCATCGGCATCCCGAGCGGCTTCCGCGCGCTGGACGAGCTGACGAGCGGCTTCCACGAGTCGGAGCTCATCATCCTGGCCGCGCGCCCGTCGCAAGGAAAGACGGCGCTTGCGCTGAACATGGCGGCGCACGCCGCGGTGGAGCACAGGATCCCCGTCGCGATCTTCTCTCTGGAAATGTCGAAGGAGCAGCTCGCGCAGCGCATGCTGTGCTCGGAGGCGCGAGTCTCGTCGTTCAAGCTGCGCACGGGCCAGCTGGCCAACGAGGACTGGCACCGGCTCTCCTTCGCCCTGGGCAAGCTGGGCGAGGCGCCGATCTACATCGACGACACGCCGAACATGTCGGTGATGGACGTGCGCGCGCGCGCGCGGCGCCTGAAGGCGGACCACGGCATCGGCTTCATCGTGATCGACTACCTCCAGCTGATGAACACGAGGGGCCGTGCCGAGAACCGGCAGCAGGAGATCTCCGAGATCTCGCGCTCCCTGAAGGCGCTCGCGAGGGAACTGAAGGTGCCCGTGCTGGCGCTCTCGCAGCTCAGCCGCGCGGTGGAGCAGCGGGAGGGACGGCGGCCGCAGCTGTCGGACCTGCGGGAGTCGGGCGCCATCGAGCAGGACGCCGACGTGGTCCTCTTCATCTACCACAATCCGGAGCGCGCCGAGCAGAGGGAAACGGTATCATACGGAGGGTCCCGGTCCACCGTCAGCCAGGTGGAACTGATCCTGGCCAAGCAGCGCAACGGACCGACCGGCTCGGTGGAGCTCGTCTACTTCCACGACTGGACCAAGTTCGGCGCCATCGACAAGTCGCGCGCGCCGGCGTCCGCGGGGGCGTAGGCCAGCCGGCAGGGACCGCGTGGGGGTGAGCGCGTGTCGACGCTCGTGCTCGTCGGCAGCCAGTGGGGCGATGAAGGCAAGGGCAAGGTGACCGACGTCCTCGCGGAGCACGCGGACGTCGTCGTGCGTTATCAGGGCGGCGCGAACGCCGGGCACACGGTCGTCGCCGGCGGGCGCACGTACAAGCTGCACCTGGTCCCGTCCGGCATCGTTCACGGCAAGACCTGCGTGATCGGGAACGGCGTGGTGCTGGATCCCGAACACTTCCTCAACGAGGTCGAATACCTTCGCGGGTGCGGTCTGGACGTGGAGCGCATCCACGTCAGCGACGCCGCGCACGTGATCTTCCCGTACCACAAGAAGCTGGACGAACTGGAAGAGGAGCGGCGCGGCGAGGGCAGGATCGGCACCACGCGCCGCGGCATCGGGCCGGCCTACATGGACAAGGTGGCGCGTGCCGGCATCCGCGTCGGGGACCTGCTCCGGCCGGACACGCTGCGGCGGAAGCTCGAGGCCAACCTGGAGCAGGTGAACCACCTGATCGAGAAGGTCTACGGCGAGGGGGGCTTCGCGCTCGACGCGCTGCTTGAGCAGTACTCCGAGTTCGCCCGCCGCCTCGCGCCGTTCGTGACCGACACGGCCGTGCTCATCAACCGGGCGATCGACCGCGGGGAGCACGTCCTCTTCGAGGGCGCGCAGGGGACGATGCTCGACCTGGACCACGGCACGTACCCGTACGTGACGTCGTCCTACCCGACGGCCGGCGGGGCGTGCCTCGGCAGCGGGGTCGGGCCGACGCGCATCGACCGCGTCATCGGCGTGGCGAAGGCGTACACCTCCCGCGTGGGCGACGGGCCGTTCCCGACGGAGCTGCGCGACGCGACCGGCGACTGGATCCGCGAGAAGGGGCACGAGTACGGCACGACGACCGGCCGGCCGCGCCGCTGCGGCTGGCTCGACGCCGTCATCCTGCGGCACTCGGTGCTCGTGAGCGGGCTCAGCGGCCTGGCCCTGAACCACCTCGACACGCTGACGGGGCTGCACCCGTTGAAGATCGCGGTGGCATACGAGGTGAACGGCGAGCGGCGGGAGACGCTGCCGCGGCAGCTCGACGAACTCGCGGAAGCCCGGCCGGTGTACGAGGAACTGCCCGGCTGGGACGAGCCGATCGGCGGCGTGCGCACCTTTGACGGGCTGCCGGCCGGCGCCCGGCAATACGTCGAGCGCATCGAGCAGCTGACGGGCGTGCCGGTCGTCATGATCTCCGTCGGGCCGTCGCGCGAGCAGACGTTCATGCGCTTCGAGCCGTTTTCCGCGCAGCGCGGCCGCTGACCGCGCAATGGCCGGCAATTGCCGCTGCGCGTGGCCGCCGTTTCGACGTCGCGTCGTTGACGCGTTTGCGGCGCGGTTGCTATAATCGGTCGTGCTTTGCGCGGAGGCGTGGTGTAGTGGTTAACATACCGGTCTGTCACACCGGAGATCGCGGGTTCAATTCCCGTCGCCTCCGCCATCAAATTTGCGCACGGGGCGCCTGAAGGCGCCTTTTGTGTTTTCCGTGCGAGCGCGCGCTGGGCGCGGCGGGCGCTCGCCAAGCGCGGCGAGCGCGCGCGAGGAGGGACTGGCGAGCGATGCGAGACGCCCACCACGATCATGCGCACCATGGTCACGCACCCCACGTGCACGTCCACGGGCACCACGGGCATCACGTCCACGGGCACCACGGGCACGGGCACGTCCACGCCGCGCCCCACCGGTTGCGGGAGGCTTTCGTCCTGGCGCTCGCCATCCTGGCCGTCGAGGTCGCCGGCGGGATCGTCGCGAACAGCCTCGCGCTCCTCAGCGACGCCGGCCACATGCTCACGGACGTGGCGGCGGTGGGGCTCGCGTGGCTCACAAGCTCCTGGGCCGGGCGCAAGCCGACGAAGCGGTGGACGTACGGCTACGTCCGGGCGGGCATCCTGAGCGCCGCCGTGAACGCGCTGTCCCTCTTCGTGGTATCCGGGTGGATCGCCTTTGAAGCCGTGCAGCGCCTCGCCCGGCCCGAACCCGCGTCCGGCGCCATCATGTCGTTCGTGGCGCTGTTCGCGCTCGTGGCCAACGCGCTCGTCGCCTGGCGCATGGGCGGCGGCCACGAGGACCTCAACACGCGCAGCGCCTGGCTGCACATCGTGGGCGACGCGGCCGCGTCCGCGGGCGTCCTCGCCGGCGGGCTCGTCATCCGCGCGACCGGGTGGCGCTGGGTGGACCCCGTGATCAGTCTCGCCATCGCCGGCGTGATCCTGCTGGGCGTCGTCCGCCTGGCCCGCGACGTGGTGCGCATCCTCATGGAAGGCGCCCCGCCGGGGCTGGAACTCGACGAGGTGGCGGAGGGGCTGCGCTCGCTCCAAGGCGTCCGCGAAGTGCACGACCTGCACATATGGAACCTCGACGCCGCGCGCACGATGCTGACGTGCCACCTCGTCGTCGACGACCCCTCCATCGCCTCCGTGGACGACGTGCTCCGCCGGGCGGAAACGCTCCTGCGGGAGCGGTTCGGCGTCCGGCACAGCACGATTCAGGTCGAGGGCGCGAGCCTGGGCCACCCGGACAGCCTGCTGTGCGCAGCGGGGCTTGAGTGAGGGAGCAGGCGCGCCTGCGCCGCGACGTGCGTCTTCTGGGCAGACTAGGCGAAAAGGCCCGGGGGGACGCGCGTGAAACACGTCATGTTGCTCGCCGTGAAGCTCATTCTCGTCTGGGCGATCCTCGGCGTCATGTTCGCCCTGCTGCGCCTGCCGGCGGAGCCGCTCTTCGTGGTCGCCGCCGCGGTCACGGCCGCCGGCTACGTCGCGGGCGACCTCTTCCTGCTGCGGTACGGAAACCTGGCCGCCGCGGCGGCGGACGTCGCGATCGCGGCCGTCGTGATCTGGGCGGTGACGGCGATGGTCGGCACGCCGCTCGGCCTGGGCGCCTCGCTGGTGCTCGGGGCGGCCGTGGGCGTGGGCGAGGTGATCTTCCACTCCTTCGTGGCGCATGCCCTGCGCATCGGCACCTGAGCGTTCCACGGGGACCTGGGCGAGGAGCCCTCAGACGCCCGTCCGAAGACCGTTTTCGGGGTCGCCGGGGCGGCCCGCCGGTCGTTTGCCGCGCCCGTTGCCGCGAGGGTACAATGGGTGTGCCTGACACGAATGGAAGGGTGATGTTATGGCGTTCACACTGCCACCGTTGCCGTACGACTACAACGCCCTTGAACCGCACATCGACGAGCAGACCATGCGCATCCACCACGACAAGCACCACGGCACGTACGTCAACAACCTCAACGCCGCGCTTGAGGGACATCCGGAACTGCAGGCGAAGACCATCGAGGAGCTTCTCGCCTCCATCAACAGCATTCCGGAGTCCATCCGCACGGCGGTCCGCAACAACGGCGGCGGCCACGCGAACCACACGCTGTTCTGGGAGATCATGAGCCCCAACGGCGGCGGCCAGCCCACGGGCGCGCTCGCGAAGGCCATCGACGAGGCGTTCGGCAGCTTTGACAAATTCAAGGAAGAGTTCACCAAGGCCGCGACCGGTCGCTTCGGCAGCGGCTGGGCGTGGCTCGTGCTGGACAACGGCAAGCTCGCCATCACGAGCACGCCGAACCAGGACAACCCGATCATGGAGGGCAAGAAGCCGATCCTCGGCCTGGACGTGTGGGAGCACGCGTACTACCTCAAGTACCAGAACCGCCGTCCGGAATACATCGCCGCGTGGTGGAACGTCGTCAACTGGGACGCGGTCGCCAAGCGGTACGAGCAGGCGCGCGGCTGATCGCGGCCCCCTACGGAGCCGGAACAGGGACCCCCGCCCCGAACCCGGGCGGGGGTTTTGCATCCGCGCGACGGTGCCACCGGCGCATCGCGCGCAAGCGTTCACAGGCGATCACGTCACGCGAGCCCGGGAAAGCCCCACTGGCGATACGCTTCAAAGGCGACGATCGCCACGCAGTTCGAGAGGTTCAACGAGCGCGCGCCCGGCATCATGGGGATGCGCAGCCCGCGCCCGGGGTACCGTTCGATGAGCGCGACGGGCAGGCCGCGCGACTCGCTGCCGAACACGAGGCAGTCGCCCGGCTGGAATCGGGCCTCGTCGTACCGCACGCGGCCGCGCGTCGTCAGGAGCCAGACGCGCTCCGCGGGCCAAGCGTCGGCGAAGCTGCGCCAGTCGTCGTGCTCCGTCCACGTGACGAGGTTCCAGTAGTCGACGCCGGCACGCCGCACGTGGCGCTCATCCATGCGGAAGCCCAGCGGGTGGACCAGGTGCAGGTGCGCGCCCAGGACGGCGCAGGTGCGCGCCACATTTCCGGCATTTTGCGGGATTTCCGGCTCGATGAGGGCGATGTGCAGCCGCGCGTCCGCCATGGTCATAGCGTACCGCGGCCCGAGGCGAGCTGGCGAGGCCCGGGCGCGCCATCGCGTCCGGCGTGCGGCGCCGGCGGCGCTGGTGCTCGCTGGCAATCCGCCCGCGCATCTTGCGAGTGCGTGCGGTCATCGCGTAAAATGGTTGGCGCCATGCGGGTGTAGTTCAATGGTAGAACGAAAGCTTCCCAAGCTTTAGACGAGGGTTCGATTCCCTTCACCCGCTCCAGATTTGCGCGTTTCTTGGCTGGCGTAGCTCAGTCGGCAGAGCGAGCGATTCGTAATCGCTAGGTCGAGGGTTCAAGTCCCTCCGCCAGCTCCACTTTGAAAGCCCCGTCCTGCATGCGGGGCTTTTGTTGTACCTGTCGTCGAGCACAAAATTCGGCCCGCCGGAAACCGGCTACGAGCTTGTCGATACGCTAGAGCCAGCAGGGTTCTGACGACTGAGCCTGCGAAGCACGAGGGCGCAACCCAACATTGTCAGCACCTGTACGGCGAATACTTGGCCCCATGATGTAAAGCGCAAGGGCGCCGGATCCAGGTAGGCCAGCATGATCGCCAACAGGTTATAAAAGCTGTGAAGCAGAGCCGCCGCCCAAAGCGACCCCATCCAATACGCGAACAGCGAGAGAACGAGGCCTGCGGAACCAAGCAGCACCACGGTCTCGAACGAATGTCCAAGGAAATTGCCGAGGTGTTCCGCACCGAACAAAGCCGCGCTCGCCACCAGGCTAAGCCAAAACACGAAAAAGGGGCTCAGGCGAGCGCTCAGGCGGGTTCCAAGGAAATACAAGCCAAAGGTGAGGGCCCACCGCTGCACTTCTTCGAGAGGACCTGCAATCGTGGCGGAAACGGCTGCCAAGATCATCAGAACGTTTTCGTCCACTGTGATTCCCATGTCATTGTGCTGTGATGGGAGAAATCCAGGCTCGATCAAGCTCGCGGCGCTTCCCAGAGCACCCAGGAGCGAGATCATGCCGACATACGCGACGGTCCAATAGATGACCTTTGAGAGCAGCTTACTCGGGGCAGGCGGTCGGTTCGCGCCGAGAACGCGATGGAACCGTCCAACGAAGCGAATCAGAAGGATGAGCGCGACGATCTCGATGACGGTTTCAGCCACGTCCCGCAGCCAAGGGAACAGGGCTGCGGCCAGAATGCAAGCGGCCGTCACGCTCGCGCACACATGCAGGTAGACATCCTTTCGGAGGCCGGATGTCTCCAGTGCGCTCATGAACCGTTGCATGGCGGGCCTATTCATAGGCGTCCTCCACGGGTGTAAACGACTCCGTAAGTGGGCTCGCCTCGTCATCGCTTCGACTTCGATGGGGGTGTTCTCTCCCCCGAGAGGAATTCCTTTCCATATTGTGGGGGAGGGGGCAGGGACCGCGGTTGCGGTCGCGAATGGACATGTCCCGTACGCCAAGCATCGGAGGGGTCAATGTGGATCCGCGCGTCGAACGCTTCGCTCGGGTACTCACGGAATACTCGCTGCCGCTCGGACCCGGAGACTACTTCGTGATCACCGCGTCCCCGCTCGCCGGGGATCTCGTAAAGGCCGTCTACCGGTACGCGCTCCGCAAGGGAGCCAATGTCGACGTTCTATGCATGCTCCCAGGCCTGCGCGAGATTTTCTTCAAGGAGGCCTCCGACGAGCAACTGCGGTTCGTGACCCCGCTCGAGCGCCTCGCCATCGAACAGGCCAACCGCCAGCTGTCCATCAGCGCCCCGGTCAACGTCAAGGAGCTGAGCAACGTCCCGCCGCAGCGGGTCTCGGCCGCCAACGCCGCGCGGTCGGATCTGATGCGGCGGTTCATGGAGCGCTCCGCCACGGAGGAGCTACGCTGGTGCACGACGGTGTTTCCCGTGCCGGCGCTGGCCCAGGAGGCCGGGATGTCGCTCTCGGAGTACGAGGACTTCGTCTTCGAGGCCGGATTTCTCCACCTCGACGATCCCGTCGCCGCCTGGCAGGAGCAGCGGCGCCGCCAGGACCGGCTGAAGGCGTTCCTGTCCACGGTCCGCGAGCTGCGCTTCTTGGCCAAGGACACCGACCTGCGTGTCGGCGTGGCGGGCCGGACCTGGATCAACGCCCACGGGACGCACAACTTCCCGGATGGCGAGGTCTACACGGGACCGGTGGAAGACCAGGTGTCGGGCACGATCCGCTTCACCTACCCGGGGATCTACATGGGCCGCGAGGTGACCGACGTGCGGCTGACGTTCGAGGCCGGCCGGGTGGTGGAGGCGAGCGCGGCCACGGGAGAAGACCTGCTCAAGGCCATGCTTGACACGGATGAGGGCGCGCGCCGCGTGGGGGAGATCGCCCTGGGCACCAACTACTCGATCACGAAGTTCGTCAAGAACACGCTGTTCGACGAAAAGATCGGCGGGACGATGCACCTGGCGCTGGGCGCGAGCTATCCGGAGACGGGCGGGACCAACCGTTCGGCGATCCACTGGGACCTTGTCTGCGACCTACGTGAGGGCGGCGAGATTTACGCGGACGGCAAGCTGATCTCGCGCAACGGACGGTTCGTGGACGGTCTTTGGTAAGGGCGGTGGGGGGGGGGGGGGGGGGGCCGCCCCCCCCGGGCGGCGGGGGGGGGGGGGGGGGGCGGCGGGGGGGG
>JADGHN010000013.1 GCA_019683875.1 Clostridia bacterium | reverse complement strand
CCCAACGTGGCGAGCCGTTGCAGGTCCTCCAGCCGGCGGATCTTGCTGGTCGCGTGCCGCTCCAGCGCCAGCCTCGCGTCCTCCGGCGTCATGCCCTCGGCGTCGTCGCGCACCGTGACCTCGCGCGCGCCGCCGCCCGCGATCTCGATCACGACCCGCCTCGCTCCGGCGTCGAGCGCGTTCTCGACGAGCTCCTTCACCACGGACGCCGGCCGCTCGACGACCTCCCCGGCCGCGATCTGGTCCGCCGTGCGGCTGTCGAGGATGCGGATGCGGTTCATGGCCGCTCCTCCCTACCGAAACGGCGCTTCCACTCGTATAAAAGGTTCAGGGCCTCCCGTGGCGTCAGGCCGTCCGGGTCGAGCGCGCGCAGCAGGCGTTCCAGAGGGTGCGCGGCGCGGCGTTCCGCCCCCACGGAGCCGAAGAGGCTGAGCTGCGAAGCCGCTGCCGGGGCGCCTGGATGGTCTGCCTGTGCCGCCTCCGCCGCCGCCGCGACCGGCGCCGGGACGTCGCCGGGAGCGGTGGACGCGGGCCACGCCCGGCCCTGCCCGCCCGTTTCCAAGGACGCCAGCACTTCGCGCGCCCTCGCGAGAACCGCCTCGGGCAGCCCGGCGAGCGCCGCCACGTGGACGCCGTAGCTGCGGTCCGCGGCGCCGGGGCGCACGTGGTGCAGGAACACGATCTCCCCGCTCTCCGGACGTTCCTCCACCGCCATGGTCAAGTTCTGCACCCCCGGCAGCCGGCCTTCGAGGCTGGTCAACTCCTGGTAGTGCGTGGTGAACACGGTGCGCGCGCGGATGCGCAGAATCAGGTCTTCCGCCACTGCCCACGCGATGGCGAGGCCGTCGTAGGTGCTCGTCCCGCGGCCGATCTCGTCGACGACGACGAGGCTGCGCTCCGTCGCCTGGCGCAGGATGCGGCTGGTCTCCACCATCTCGCGCATGAACGTCGACTCGCCGGCGGCGAGGTCGTCGCTCGCGCCGATTCGCGAGAAGATCGCGTCCGCGAGGCCGATGCGCGCGAACGAGGCCGGGACGAAGCTGCCGATCTGGGCGAGGAGCACACAGAGGGCCACAGCGCGCGCGTACGTGGACTTGCCCGCCATGTTCGGGCCTGTGAGCAGGAGGAAGCGGCGGTCGGCGTCCATGCGCACGTCGTTGGGCACGTAGCGGCCGGGTCCCAGGAGCGCCTCGACGACCGGGTGGCGCAGCGCGGCCGCTTCCAGCACCGGTTCTTCGCAGATCGCGGGGCGCACGTAACCGCGGGCGGCGGCGAGCTCGGCGAAGCCGGCGACGACGTCGAAGACGCCCAGGGCGTGGGCGAGGCGCTGCAACGCGGCCACGCGTGCCGCCACCGAAGCGCACAGGTCGCGAAAGATCTCGGCTTCCAGTTGCAGGGCGCGCTCGGCGGCGTGGAGCAGGCGGTCCTCGAGTTCCTTGAGCTCGCCCGTCACGTACCGCTCCGCGTTCGCCAGCGTCTGCTTTCGCACGTAATCCGCGGGCACGGCGTCCCGGTTCGCGTGCGTGACCTCGATGTAGTAGCCGAACACCTTGTTGTAGCCGATCTTGAGGGAACGGATCCCCGTGCGCTCGCGCTCCCGTTGCTCCATGCGCGCCAGCGTGGCGCGGCTGTCGCGTTGCAGCGCGCGGAGCTCGTCGAGCTCGGCCGACACGCCTTCCCGCACCACCCCGCCGTCGCTGACGCTCACCGGCGGGCGCTCGGTGAGGATCGTCTCCAACCGGTCGAGCACGTCGCGCGGCGGCTGCAGCGCGTCCGCGTGCTCCGCGAGGAGTCCCGCGACGGCCGGGCCGGCCGCCTGAAGGACCCTCTCCGACGCGCGCAGCGATTCGCGCAACGCGGCCAGGTCGCGCGGCGTCGCGCGGCCCGTCGCCACGCGCGCCACCAGGCGCTCCACGTCCTGCACGCCGCGCAGCGCCGCGCGGATGGCGGCGCGCGCCGTGCCGTCCTCGACGAGCGCCGACACCGCTTCCAGGCGCGCCTCGATGACGCGGCGATCCCGCAGGGGGAAGTCCAGCCAGCGGCGCAGGAGACGCGCGCCCAGCGGCGTCATGGTGAAGTCGATGGCCCAGAGCAGGCTGCCGTGGAAGGAGCCGTCCAGGCGCTGGCGGATCTCGAGGTTGCGCCGCGTGGCGGGATCCAGCCTGAGCGCGTCCTCCCCCTCCCAGCGGCGCAGCTCCGTCGTCTGCGAGGCCCGGCCCTGCAGCGTGTGCTCCACGTAGGCGAGGAGCGCGCCGGCGGCCGCCGCTTCCGGCGACCGGTCGGGAACCCCGAAGCCGGCCAGCGTGATCGTCCCGAAGTGCCGGCACAGGAACTCCGTCGCGTGGCCGGGGTCGAAATGGCGGTCCGGCCAGCGCGTGACGCTGGCGCCGAGCGCGCGCGCTCCCGCCTCGGCGTCCTCGCCGGCGAGGCTCTCCGGAAGGACGACCTCCGCGACGTCCCACGCGGAGAGCAGTTCCCACGGGTTGTCGCCTGCGTCGGCGCAGATCAGCTCGCCGGTCGACACGTCGGCGAGCGCCACGCCCCACGCGGTGCGGCCCCGCTGGCGCGCGCGCGCCACCGACGCCATGTACACGTTCGCCCGGGCGTCCAGGAGGCTGTCCTCGATGCGGCTGCCCGGCGTGACGACGCGGACGACCCGCCGCTCGACCAGGCCCTTGGCCGACTTGGGGTCCTCCACCTGTTCGCAGATCGCGACCTTGTACCCGCGGGCGACGAGGCGCGAGAGGTATTGCTCCACGCTGTGGTAGGGCACGCCGCACATGGGCACGCGCCCCTCCGCCCCGGCGTCGCGGCCCGTCAACGTGATGTCCAGCTCGCGGGCGCCGACCTCCGCGTCCTCGTAAAACAACTCGTAGAAGTCGCCAAGGCGGAAAAAAAGCAGGGCGTCCGGGAACGCCCGCTTGATCTCATGCCATTGGCGCATCATGGGCGTGCGCGGTTCCGTCGACAAGCGAGTGGCGGCTCCTCCTCGCAAGCGCACACGGGTCAGTTGTACACGGCGATGCGAGAGCGGCGCCCGTCGGGCAACGGCTCGCCGGTGCGCCGGCCTTCCAGGTACCACGTGTGCGCGCGCGTGATCTCAACCTCGCAGAAACGGCCCTGCAGCCCGTCTTCGAACGGGAGCAGGACGATGCGGTTCGTCCGCGTGCGCGCCGACAGCTTGGCGGGATTCTTCTTGCTCGGGCCCTCCACGAGGACCTCCATCCGCTGCCCGACGAGCCGCTCGTTCTTCTTGCGTTGGAGCGAGTACTGCAACTCGTTGAGACGCTGCAGCCGCTCCTTCTTCTCCTGCAGCGACGTCGGGTCCCGGCGGTTCCAGACCGCCGCCGGCGTCCCCGGGCGCGGCGAGTAGATGAACGTGAACGCGTTGTCGAATCCGACTTCCTCGACCAGCCGGAGCGTGTCCTGGAACTCCTCCTCCGTCTCGCCCGGGAAGCCGACGATGATGTCCGTCGTGATGCTCGCGTTCGGAATGGCTTCGCGGATGCGGCGGATGAGGTCGAGATACTCCTCCCGCGTGTAGTGGCGGTTCATCTTCCGCAGGATGCGGTTGTTCCCCGACTGCACCGGCAGGTGGAAGTGCTCGCAGACCTTGTCGTTCGCCGCAACGGCGTCGATAAGCTTCTGCGTGAACTGCCACGGGTGCGAGGTCAGGTAGCGCACCCAGCGGATGCCGTCGATCTTCTGCACGTCGGCGAGGAGGTCGGCGAGGTCGTAGCCCGTGCCGAGGTCGCGCCCGTAGGCGTTCACGTTCTGTCCGAGCAGCGTAACCTCCTTGTACCCCTGCAGGGCGAGCGCGCGAATCTCCCGGAGGATGTCCTCCGGCCGCCGGCTGCGCTCACGCCCGCGCGTGTACGGCACGATGCAGTACGTGCAGTACTTGTCGCACCCGTAGATGATGTTGACCCATGCCTTGACGCCGTCGAGGCGCTTGGAGGGCAGGTTCTCCACGACCTCGTCGCCGGCGCTCTTCCACACGTCGACCACCAGCTGGTCCGTGTCCGCCGCGCGCGCGAGGATGTCCGGCAACTCGTGGATGTTGTGCGTTCCGAAGATCAGGTTGACGTGCGGAGCGTGGCGCTGGATCCACTCCACCGTCTCCTTCTCCTGCGCCATGCAACCGCAGAGGCCGATGACGAGGTCGGGCCGCTCGTCCTTGACGGCCTTCAATCGGCCGATCTCTCCGTACACGTGCTGCTCGGCGGTTTCGCGAATGGCGCACGTGTTGAACAGCACCAGATCGGCGGCCTCCGGCTTCTCCGCGGGCACGTAGCCCATCTCCTCGAGGAAGCCGGCGATGATTTCCGTGTCGCGCTCGTTCATCTGGCAGCCATAGGTGTAAATGAAATACTTGGAGCCCGGACCCAAACGGGACATGGCAGGGCACCCCCTTCATGCCGACGCCGGAAGCGCCGCGAGCGGCGGCGCGGATCGGAGGATCAACCGCTCACGCGGGCGAGCGCACCGAGCTGAGCTCGTACTCCATGCGGCCGTCCTCGTCCAGCGACGTGACCGTCATCTCCACGATGCGGCCGTCGTCGAGACGGACGGCGAAGCGATGCGGAACGCTGCACCAGACCGTGAACTTGCGACCCTCCGCGTTCACCGTGCGGTCGATGAAACCGAGAAACACGACGTTGGCGTCATACCGGTAGGCCACGCCGTCATAGACGAGACCCTCCTGGATGACGTCACCCATTCGCGCCTGCTGCAACGGCACTCACCCCGACCCATTCTATCCGCCGCTCGCGGAACGTACCAGGCGACTTCTGCACAGCAGCGCCACCGCGCAACCGGCGCACGCCGTCACGGCGGCGCGGGCGCTCTCCTTGAACCCCAGCGCCCATCCGCCGGGGCGCCGCGCGGAGGTGCGCGGCTCCCGGCCGGCGCTCCGTTCCTGTGCATCCTGCGCCGCCGTCAGCGGCCGGCCGCCCGGCCCGACCAGGGCGCCGGGGATCGGCTCAAGGCCGAGCAGCATGCGGAAGAACTGCGTCCAGCCGCCCGGCGGCATCGGCTTGCCGCCCGCGGCGGGCCGCGCCTCGCCGGACCCGGCCGCGCCCAGGTCCGGATCGTCGGGGTCGGCGCCGCGGCCCTCGATGCCGATGCGACGCGCGTGCGTCTCGATGTGCGACGTCAACCGCTCGAAGAACTCGTCCCCGTCGATCCCCAGCGCCTTGCTGTCCTCTTGCAAGTGCCGGTACATGGCCTTCATGGTCTGCAGGAGCTCTTCCTTCATCTGGCGCAGGCCCTCTCGGCGCTCCTCGGGCAGGCGCGGCACCGCCCACCGCAGGTAGTAGTGGGCGAAGGCCTTGTGCCGCGACTCGTCCGTGAGGATGTTCGTCGAGATGCGTCCGAACAGCGCGTCCGGCTGGGCGCGCGCGAACGTCTGGTAGAACAGGCTGGAGAAGATGTCGCTGATGAGGATGCCCCACACCCAGTCGAAGCGGTCGCCGGTCACGAGGCGGTGGTGGTACCGAAGGGACTCCGGCATCTCGCGAAGCCGGATCGGGTCGTGGCCGAGCGTGCGATAGAGCTTGGTCAGCGTCTCGAAGTGGCGCGCCTCGTCCATGAGGAAGGTCGAGACGTAGAGCTGGGCCGACGTCTCGTGCGCGTCGGCCAGCTGCGGCACGACCCGCGCGGCGCCGAGCATGGCCGCCTGCTCGCCCAGGTACACCGGCGTGAGGATGCGGGCGAGGGCCCTGGCCTGGCGGTCGCCGAGGCGCAGGGGCGCGTCCCAGTCCACGTCCGCGGAGGTCCACTGGCTGCGCCGTGCCTTGTGGTACAGGGCGAGGAAGAGGTCGTCCTCAATCTTCGGGAAGAGCCGAATCACGTGGCCGTGCTCCCTTCGACGCGCCCCCGCAGTCCCCCGCGCTCCCAGTGGGCGCGGTAGAAGTTCTCGCTGCCCTCGACGGCCATGCTCGCCGTGGCCGAGATCTCCAGGGCCAACGTGGCCGCGGCGACGATCTGCGCGAACCGGAAGACGGAGCCCGGTCCTTCGCAGCCCATCAGGCGCAGGTACGACCGGGCGTGCGGCAGGCCGGTCCCTCCGCCCACGGTGGCCACTTCCAGTCCGGGCAAGCGGATGGAGAAGTGCAGGCCATCTTCCACGGGCGTGACGACGCCGTGGGCCATGCTGCTCGTGCCGACCATGCCGAGATCCTGGCCGGTCGCCGCGAAGATCGCCGCGATCGCCGAAGCCGGCGTGAAAGCGAGCGACTGCATGCCGCTCGCGTGGCTTCCGTGGGCGCCGGCGCGCTCGAGCTCGACGACACGCTCGGGCGCGACGCGGAGCACGCGCGTCAGGGCGGCGCGCGTGAGCGTCGTCTCCGCGATCACCGTCTTGCCGTGGCCTTCCTGGTAGTACAGGTAGCTGGGTTTCTTGTCGCCGCCCATGTTGGCTTCCAGAACGAAGTCGCGCGGCACCGGCACCCCCGCGGCCGCCGCGCGTTCAGGGACGAACCAGCGGTTCAGGGCGTACGCGTTTCGGGTCATCATGTTCGGTCCGCACGCGTCCCCTGTGGTGAAGCGGTACAGCACGTGGCAGTACGCTCCGACGACGTGCGTGCGGACCTCCCGCAGCACCGCGTGACGGGAGATCGGTGCCACGCCGCCCTCGTTGCGGGCGCCGCGCAGGGGGTTGGCGGGATCCAGAAGCCAGTCGCGCATGGCTTCGGCCTGCGTCTCGATCCAACGCGCGAAAGCGACCGCGTCCGCCGTGCTGTCGAAGAAGAAGCAGGAGTCGCGGGTGATGCGGTCGTGCAGGACGAAGGTGCGGAACCCTCCGGACATGGCCGCGGCGATGACGCCCCGCTGCATCGACGCGGAAAGCCCGCCTTCCGTATGCGCGATCGGCACGAAGACTCGCTCCTCGCGCCGGTCCACCTCCCGCGGGTCGCCGCGTTCGTCCCGCTCGTACACGCCGAGCGAGATGGGCAGCGGGCCGACGACGCCGACCGGTAGGGCGACGTAGCCCGTCAGCAGCTCCATCGCGTGGAGGAACGGCGCCGCGCCCGACTCGAACGGGAACTCGAAGACGTCCACGAGCGGCTCCCAGTGGGGCAGGGCGCGGAGCGCCGCCTGTCTTGCGGCGATGTCCTCCGGACGGTTCTTGCGCGGCCAGGTCAACGGATCCGTGCGCGCGTGGTCCGACATGGGATCCCCCTGTCGTCGATCGTGGACAATGCTGCTCCATACTTTACCACACGCTGCATACGATCGTGGCATGAGCCACGGTGCGCGCTGGGCGTGGGCCCTGATCCTCGTCGCCGTCGCGGCCTACGGCGTCGCGTTGGGCCTGTGGCGCGCGCGCCAGCAGGAACCGTTCGCCGTCCGCCTGGCCGCCGAGGGAGAGGGCTGGACGGTCGTGGTGCGGGTGCGCGGCGACGGGGACGGCGTGTGGGAGTCGGACATCACGTTCGAACGGCCTTCCGGACTGCCGGCCGCATTCGTGTGGGAACTCGCCTTCCCCGGCCGCGGCGTCGCGTGCCGCGGGCTGGCCCGCTTGCCTGCGCCGGCGGCGGGCATCACGCGCGTGGGGGTCAGCGGCTGTCGCGGCCCCGAGCCCCGCACCCGCGGCGCCCTGCTCGGGCGAGGCCCGCTGGCGTGGGTGGCCGTGGTCTGGTACGACGGCGACCTGCGCGACGTCCAGCTCCTCCTCCATCCGGCCGACCTCGCCGCGCGGCCGCCCTGCAACGGCGTCACCGGCGACGGAGGCGCGCCCAGAAACCTTTGCGGCGTTCCTTGCGGGAACGGGCCGCGGCGAGCTCGTAACGCAGGTGCTGGATCTCCTGCTGTGTGCGGATGAGGGCCATCATCAGGCGATCGTGGTCGGATACGCGCCGTTCCTCGCTCCGCAGGAGGGCTTGAGCGAGTTGCTCGAGGCGTTCGTGAAGGCTGGCGTCCGGCTCCGCGGCGGTCGTCGCGACCTCCCCGGCAGCGGACGCGATGAGCTGGCGGATGTGGGCATCGTCCAGGCCCGCGGCGCGCCCCGCCGCGGCCGCGCGCAGCCGCGCAAAAGCCTCCGCGGACAGGCCGCGCGTCTCCCCCTGGACTTCGACGGCGCCGATGTCGGGGAACGCCTCCAGCAGCGCACGCACAGCCGCCGGCGGCAGCGCCAGGCGGCGGCACACGTCGTCCAGCGGAACGAAGGAGGCTTCCGTCCGTTCGTCCATCGGCATCGTCCCCACGGTGGCGGTCGTCCGCGAGGTCAGTCGTTCTGCACGCCCGGCGCGAATCCTTCCCGGCTTTCGCCGCGAGCCCGCACGGCCCGCACGCGAGTCTCCAGCACGCGCTCCGCCAGCCGCGCGTTCGCCCGGGCCAACCGCCGGTTGCGGGATTCCAGCGCCGTCAACCGCGCCCGGTGCTCGCGCTCCGCCTGGATGAGCATGTTCATCAGGACCCGCCGGCTCACGCGAAGCACGTGAAGCCTGGCTTCAAGCTGCCGAACCCGCTCGACCAGGCTGGGGTCGGCCGCGGCGTCCGTCCAAGCATGGTCGTCGAGCGCGCGGGCGCGTTCCCTGTCGGCCGCGATGGTCGCCACCCCCATGGCTTGGCCACGATTTCCGGTCGACCCATAGTATGCCGGCTGCGGTTGAGGTTATTCGGGGCGCGTGGCGCGTGCGCGGAGGGCGCGCACGGTGTCCAGGGGGACGGAGTACGTGCCGAGGGGAACCCGCTCTTCGAAGGCGTGGAAGTCCGAGCCGGCGGTGGCGATCAACCCGCAGTCCAGGGCGACGCGATGCCACGACCGGCTGGTGGGCAGATCGTGTTCCGGGTGCCAGACCTCGATGCCGCCGAGCCCGGCCGTTCGCAGGGCATCCAGCAACCCTTCGCTGCCGGCGTGCGCGCCCGGGTGCGCCCAGACGGGCACCGCGCCGGCCGCGCGCAGGACGCGCGAGGCCTCGACGGCGTCCAGCTTGGCGCGCGGCACGTACGCCGGGCGGCCCTCCGCCAGGAAGCGCTCGAAGGCCTCGGGCACATCGGCCACCACGCCCTTGCGCACGAGCACGCGAGCGATGTGCGGCCGGCCGCTCGAGTGCCCGCCCTCCGCGAGGACCTCCTCCAGTTTCACGGGCACGCCCATCCGCTGGAGGCGTTCGACCATCGCACGAATGCGGCCGCGGCGCGCTTCCCGCATCTCCCGCAGGAGGCCGGCGAGGCGCTCGTCGGCCGGGTCGGCGAAGTAGCCCAGGATGTGGACCTCGACGTCGCCGTACGAGGCCGACAGCTCCACGCCCGGAACGAACTCGATGCCGAGGCGCAGCGCTTCCTCCCGCGCCTCCTCGACGCCGTCGAGGGTGTCGTGGTCGGTCAGCGCCACGCCCGCCAGCCCGACCTCGGCCGCTAGACGCACGACCTCGGCCGGGCGCAGCCGCCCGTCCGAGGCCGTGCTGTGCGCGTGGAGATCCACGCGCCCGCGCGCCGGGGCGGGCGGCGTCACCCCAGAACCTCCCGGACGACGCGCAGGAAGTTGCCGCCGAGGACCTTGCGCACGGTCGTCTCGTCGTAGCCGCGGGCGAGGAGTCCCTCCGTGAACCGCGGCAGGCGGGACACGTCATCGAGCCCTTCGGGCGTGGTGCTGATCCCGTCGTAGTCGGTGCCGAGACCCAGGTGGTCCGGTCCGACGAGCTGCAGCACGTGCTCCGCGTGGTCGAGCAGCTGGTCCAGCGTGGCCCTGCCGCTTTCGTGGATGAATCCCGGGTGGAAGTTGAGCCCCATGACCCCGCCCGCCTTCGCGAGCTCCCGGATCTGGTCGTCGGTGAGGTTGCGGGGATGGTCGCAGAGCGCGCGGCAGTTCGAATGGCTGGCGATGAACGGTTTCGTCGACACGGCCGCCACGTCCCAGAAGCCCGGCTCGTTCAGGTGCGAGACGTCCACGATCATGCCGAGCCGGTTCATCTCCTCGACGACCTTGATGCCGAACGTGGTCAGGCCGCCGTTCGTGCGGACCTCGCCGATCCCGTCGCCGACGGCGTTGCGCCCGTTCCAGACGAGGCCCATGGCCCGCACGCCGAGGCGGTGCAACACCCGCAGCCGGGCGAGATCCGTGCCGATGGGCTCGGCGCCCTCAATGGACAGGATCGCCGCGATGCGGCCCCCGGCCAGGGCGGCGTCGATCTCCCGGGCGTTGGTGCACAGCGCGAGGTCGCCGGCATTGCGGTCAAGCTCCCGGAAGAAGGCGTCCAGCATCTGCAGGAGGCGCGGCAGGGAACGGTCGGGGTGGTACTCCGGGGGCACGAAGAGCGCGAAGATCTGGACGTCCACCCCGCCCTCGCGCATGCGCGGCAGGTCGACATGGCCCTTGTCGCTGCGCGTCGCGAAGTCCCGCTTGCCGTCGGTCCAGTCCATCACCGTGTCGATGTGCGCGTCGAAGACCACGGCGTCGTGGTGAAGAGCCCGGGCGTCCACGCCGGCTGCCATCAGCGGTCGCCTTCCTCATCCTCGGCGAACGGCCAGGCCGGCAACTCGCGCCGCAACGGCCGGTCCACGCGATAGCCCAGCGCGTATTCGCCCTGCATGATCTCCTGGATCTGCGTCGTTCCTTCATAGATCACGGCGCCCTTGGCGTTGCGCATGTACCGCTCCACCGGGTACTCCGTGGAGAACCCGTACGCTCCGTGAACCTGCACGGCGTCGACGGCCGCCTCGAAGGCGCAGGTCGTGGCGTGCCACTTCGCGAGCGCCACCTCGCGCGTGCAGCGCTTGCCCTGATTCTTCAACCAGGCGGCGTAGTACGTCACCCACCGCGACGTGTCGCGTCCGCGGACCATCTTCGCGATGAGCTGCTGGACCAGCTGGTACCGGCCGATCGGCTTGCCGAACGCCTCGCGCTCGCGCGCGTACGCCACGGAGGCGTCGATGCAGGCCTGGATCAGGCCGACGGCGCCCGCCGCTACGGTCAGGCGGCCGTTGTCCAGGGCGGACATGGCGATCTTGAAGCCCTCGCCCTCCTCGCCCAGGCGGTTCTCCACCGGCACCTCGAGGTTGTCGAAGTACAGCGTGCCGGTGTTGCCCGCCCACACGCCGAGCTTGCCTTCGATGGTGGAGGAGGAGAACCCCGGGAACCCGCGCTCCACGATGAATGCGGTGATCCCCTCGTGCCGCGCGGTCGGGTCGGTCTTCGCGAAGACGAGGAAGACGTCCGCCTTGTCGGCGTATGAGATCCACGTCTTGCTGCCGTTCAGGATGTACTTGTCGCCGACGCGTCGCGCGGTGGACTTCATGCCGGCCACGTCGGAGCCCGCGTCCGGCTCCGTGAGGCCGAACGCGGCGAGCCGGCGGCCCGTGGCGAGATCCGGCAGGTAGCGCCGTTTCTGCTCCTCCGTGCCCCACTGCAGGATGGTCAGCCCGGTGAGCCCCACATGCACCGACAGGATCTCCCGGTACGACGTCTCGGCGCGCTCGATCTCCTCGCACGCGAGGCAGAGCGAGATGTAGTCCAGCCCGCTACCCTCGTACTTCTTGGGGAAACAGATGCCGAGGATGCCGGCCTCGCCCATCTTGCGGGGCAGATGTTCCGGGAAGTGGTGCTCGCGGTCCCACTTGGCGATGTACGGGCGGATCTCCCGGTCCGCGAACTCCTTGACGAGCTCCTGAACAGCCTGCTGATCGGGCGACAACGAAAAGTCCAAACGAGTTCCCCCTTACCGGCGGGCGCGGCGGGCCCGGGCGGGCACGTCCGGTCGCGACGCCCATCGTTGCCGATTTTACGTGACTTCCGACGCGGGAGCCAGGGGCTCGCGCTCGAAGATGCGCTGAATGGAGCGGGCGCGGCCAGTCGTCCCGTCGATGTCCACGAGGACGGCGTTCAACTGGCATGGACCGGACGCGGCGTCGAAGCGGACGGGCATCTGCGTGAGGAACTTCTCGATCACGCGCTCCTTCTCGATGCCGATCACGGAGTGCCATGGCCCCGTCATGCCGACGTCGCTGATGTAGGCGGTGCCGCCGGGGAGCACGACCTCGTCCGCCGTCTGGACGTGCGTGTGGGTGCCCACGACGGCCGAGACGCGCCCGTCGAGGTACCACCCCAAGGCGACCTTCTCGGACGTGGCCTCGGCGTGGAAGTCGACGAAGCGGACGCGGACGTCGTCGGGGATCGAGGCCAGTTCCTCGTCAAGGCCGCGGAACGGATCCTCCAGCTGGGCGCCGGCGAAGACTCGGCCCATGGCGTTGAGGACGGCGACGGGTTCGCCCGAAGCGGTCCGGGCGACGAGACTCCCCCGCCCCGGCGTTCCCGGCGGGTAGTTCAGCGGACGCACCAGGTTCGGCAGGTTGTCGATCTCCGGCACGAGCTCCCGCTTGTCCCAGGTGTGGTTGCCCAGCGTGATGACATCGACGCCGAGCGAGGTCAGCTCGCGGGCGACGGGCGGGGTGATGCCCACCCCGCCGGCCGCGTTTTCCCCGTTGGCGATGACGAGGTCGGCCCCCACCTCGCGCCGGAGGTCCGGGAGGCGGCGCCGGAGGAGGTTGCGTCCCGGCCGGCCGACGACATCGCCGATGAACAGGATGCGCACCGCAGGGCCCCTTTGACAGGTTGAGGACTACTTGTTGAAGACGAGAACCCGGCCTTCCTCGCGGAAGGCGATCAGCCGCTGCACCTGGCGCGTGGTGCGGAGATCGTCGAGCAGCGACTCGATGATCTCGTCCTGGTGCGTCTGCTCCTCCTCCTCGCCGGGCGTCGGACCCTCGGCGACGAGCTTCCCGTCCAGGCGGTCGCGGAGGAGGGAGATGATCATCGAGATCTCGGTCGGCGTCAGGCTGTCGACGTCCCGTTCCAGTTCCAGCACCGTGACGCCGTCGACCACCTCGTGCTGCAGCGAAAGGTGGCGCGGCTGGACGCCCTCGAGGAACGCGTACGCGTCCAGGCTTTCGTCCAGGAGGGATGCCAGCTCCGCCACCTCGTCCGACGGGAGACTTCCTTGGCAGAGGAACGTGAACCGCATGAGGTTCGTTTCCGGCTCGAAGTGCAGCGAGGATACCTCCGGGTACCTCAAGAGCATCGAGATGAGAAGGTGAACGCTTCCGGAAGACCGTGCGTCGGTTGTGGTCAAACGGCATCGCCCCTTCCATCGGGTCGCGGCGCCTGCCCGGCGGAGCGGGCAGACGCCGGCCCAAGGTCGAGCTACCGGGCGTATTCCACCGCCCGAAGCTCGCGGATCACGGTCACCTTGATCTGGCCCGGATACTGGACCTCGTTTTCGATCCGCTTCACGATGTCTTTGGCTACACGGTATGCTTCCAGGTCGTCGATCTGGTCGGGTTTGACCATGATCCGGATCTCCCGGCCGGCCTGGATGGCATAGGCTTTGGCGACGCCTTCGAACGAGTCGGCGATCGCCTCAAGCTGCTCCAGCCGCTTGATGTACGCCTCAAGCGACTCGCGCCGGGCGCCCGGACGCGCGGCCGACAGGGCGTCCGCCGCCGTGACGAGCACGGCCTCGACCGACTTCGCTTCGAAGTCGCCGTGGTGCGTGCTCATCGCGTGCACGACGGCCTCGCTCTCGCCGTACTTCCGCAAGAGCTCCATGCCGATCTGCACGTGCGTGCCCTCCATGTCATGGTCCATCGCCTTGCCGATATCATGCAACAGGCCGGCGCGGCGCGCGACCTCCACGGAGCAGCCGAGCTGCGAGGCCATGAGACCCGCGAGGTGCGCGACCTCGATGGAGTGGCGGAGAACGTTCTGGCCGTAGCTCGTCCGGAACTTCAACCGGCCGAGGATGCGCACCAGCTCGGGGTGCATGCCATGCACGCGCGCTTCGTAGCAGGCCTGCTCCCCCGCCTCGCGGATCACGTTGTCGATCTCCTTTTCGGCTTTCGCGTACATCTCCTCGATGCGCGCCGGATGGATGCGGCCGTCCGCGATCAGCTTCTCGAGCGTCAGCCGAGCGATCTCGCGGCGGATCGGCTCGAACGCCGAGATCACGACGGCTTCCGGCGTGTCGTCGATGATGAGGTCGACGCCCGTCAAGGCCTCGAACGTGCGGATGTTCCGCCCTTCGCGGCCGATGATGCGCCCTTTCATGTCGTCGCTCGGCAGGTGGACCACCGACACCGACAGCTCCGCGACGTGGTCGGCGGCGCAACGTTGCACCGCCTGGCTCACGATCTCGCGGGCGACGCGATCGGCCTCCTCACGGGCCTGCTGCTCCAGCTCGCGGAAGATTTGCGCCGCTTCCCGCTGCGCCTCCTCACGCGCGCTCTCCAGAATCTGGCGACGGGCTTCTTCCTTTGTCAAGCCGCTGATGCGCTCAAGCTCAAGAAGCTGCCGTTGGCGGGCTTCCTCAGCGTTGCGCCGGATCTCCTCGATCTCCTGTTCCTTCCTGCGGTACTGCTCCTCGCGGCGCTCAAGCTGCTCAAGCTTTCGATCCAGCTGCTCCTCTTTTTGCAGCAGCCGGCGCTCCTGCCGTTGGAGGTCGCTGCGCTTCTCCCGCAGTTCCGCCTCTGCTTCCGTGCGCAGCCGGTGCACCTGCTCTCGCGCCTCGACCGAGGCTTCGCGCAGGATCGCTTCGGCCTTGCGCTCCGCTTCCTCGACGATGCGGCGACTCCGTTCTTCCGCCGCCCCGAGCGCGGCCTCGTACGAGCGCCGGTGCAAGACGTAGCCGGCGCAGACACCGGCCGCTGCGGCGACGACGGCGACGAGGATCGTGGTCATCGTCAACATGCATCTCACCCCCGGGCGAACCCGGTGACTGAACAAGAAAAACCGATCCGCGAGGACCGGTTTTGGACGACACCTCAACTCGCTTACGACGATAAAGCGGGTCTTGCCCGCCTCGCCGCAGAGACCGTCTCGGTTGTGGAGACCGCCCGCACCCTACGACGAGGGTGCGCCGTATCCCGTACTGCTTCATGTACAGGCCAAGCCAACGACCGAGTGGTTCGAGGTGACGCTCCAAAGTCCAGTCAAATGCCAGGTTCCAGTTCGATTGTCTCAACAAACTCGGCTGGTCTGAAGGGCCAATTCCCGTTAGGGTTGTCCTTCCCTGCCAGCCTGTCCGCTGCGCGCCGTCACAATGGCTTGCGAAAGCGGACCTGATCGAATTCCGTTTCATCGTCCGGCAACAACTCGATGGGCCGGTAGCCAAGCTTCAGATAGAAGTCAATGGCCGGCGCATCTCGGAGCCCTGTTTCGAGAACGATCTGGCCTGCTCCTGCAGCTTTCGCCATCTTTTCTGCGGCCAACATCAGCGATCGTCCCACCGCCAGGTGCGCGTAGGCCGGGAGGACCGACAGGTGCGAGACGGACGCCGTCTCCCCGTCCACGCTGACCCGCACGGCGCCGATGACTTCGTCGCCTTGATGGGCGACGAGCACCTTGCCGGCCTCGATGGCCCTGCGAACGTCATCCACAGTTTCCGCCAAAGGCGGCAGCACGATCCGGTAATTCTTCTGGTTCTCGCGAAACGCTTCCCTTTGCACGTTCAGGACCGCTTCGGCCTGATCCAGGCGCGCGGGTTCTACAGTCCACAAGGTGCGCGTCCTCCGTTCGGGGACCGCCGATCGTCATTCATGCGGCGAACCGCTTTCATATTAACAGATCCGGGACGCTTAAGCCCGCTACCGCCCGGGCCAGTCCGGCGGCCGTTTGTCGAAGAACGCCTGGACGCCCTCGCGCGCGTCTTCGCTGGACGCCGTCAACGCGATCATTTCGCGCAGCACCGCGAGCGCTTGACGGTACCCCAGCCCGTCGACGGCGTACAGCGCCGCCTTGCCCATCGCGAGCGCGACGGGGCTTTTGCGGACCAACTCCTCGGCCAGATCCTGCACGGCTTCGTCGAGTTCGCTCTCCGGGACGGAGCGGTTCACCAGCCCGAGCGCGGCCGCCTCGTCCCCGCGGATCCTCCGGCCCGTCGTCAGGAGCTCCCACGCCGCCCGCCGGCCGACGGCGCGCAGGATGGGCGCCATGACGACCATGGGGAACAGGCCGATGTTGACCTCCGGCAGGCCGAGCACGGCCGTCTCCGCGCAGATGGCGAAGTCGGCGCCGCAGACCAGTCCCATGCCGCCGGCGAGCGCGTATCCGCGAACCTTGGCGATCACCGGCTGCGGCGCGGCGGCCATGGCCTCCAGCACCTCCGCGACGCCGGAGAAGTAGCGACGGCGCGCGGACACGTCGGTCGCCGAGGCCACCTCTCGCAGGTCCGCTCCCGCGCAGAACGCCTCATCCCCCTCGCCCGTCACCACGAGAACGCGGATGCGGGAGTCGGCGGCCGCGACACGGAAAGCCTCGACAAGCCCGGCGAGGGTCGCCGCATTCAAGGCATTCCTCACTTCCGGTCGGCAAATGCGGATTTCGGCGATGCGGTCCGGCTGAAGGCGAACGGCCCCGCCGGCAAACGTGCGTTCCATCGGCGTCACTCCTCCGCCCTCGCGCCCGGCCACCAGGAGAGCCCGGCGCGGCTCACGTGGCCCGGCAATGTCCGGCCGATACGCTCGGCGAGCCAGGTCGCGGTGTCGACCAGCCCCTGCAGGTCGACGCCGCGGGCCAGCCCGAAGCCCTGAAACATGTACACGAGATCCTCCGTGGCGACATTGCCGGCCGCGCCTGGAGCGTACGGGCAGCCGCCGAGCCCGCCGATGCTGCCGTCGAAGGCGCGCACGCCCAGGCGGAACCCTTCGAGGGCGTTGGCCAGGGCCGTGCCGCGGGTGTCATGAAGGTGGAGGGCGACACGGTCCAGAGGCATGCGCGCGGCGACGGCCTCGAGCACGCGCCGCACGCCGGCCGGCGTGGCGACCCCGATGGTGTCGCCCAGGCTGATTTCTTCGTATCCGGCGTCCACGAGCTCGAACGCCAGGCTGGCCACGGCCTGCGGGTCCACCGGACCGGCATACGGGCAGCCGAAGGCGGTGGAGAGGTAGGCGCGAAGGCGCGCGCCCTGGGCGGCCCTGGCCAGCCGCCGAGCCTCGTCGAGGCTTTCCGCCACCGAACGGTTGACGTTCTTGCGGTTGTGGGCCTCGCTCACCGACATGAAGAAGGCGAACGAGGTGAAGCCGCAGGCTCTGGCCCGCTCCAGCCCGCGCACGTTGGGAACCAGGGCCGTGTACACCATGCCCTCGCGTCGTTGGATGGCCCGCGCGACCTCCTCGGCGTCCGCGAGGTTGGGGATCCAATCGGGGCGCACGAAGGAGGTGACCTCGATTTCGGCCAGTCCGCACGCGGAGAGGCGGTCGATCAGCTGGACCTTCTCCGCCGTGGGCAGCGCACGGGCCTCGTTCTGGAGGCCGTCACGCGGGCCGACCTCGACGATGCGCACGTCCGGCGCGCTCATACCGGCGGGACGCCCCGCTGCCAGCGAGGACCACGGGGGTGGCGCAGGCGGGCTTCCAGCCGACCGATCAGCGCGTCCCGCAGCGCGTCGGGCTCGACGATGTCGTCCACGACGAGCTCCGAGGCGAGGCGGTAAATGTCGATGTCGCGCTCGTAGTCCTCTCGAAGTTGACGGACGAGCCTCTCCCGCTCCTCGCCCTCAAGTTCCTGCAGCCGGTTGTAGTAGACGGCGTTGACGGCCGCCTCCGGTCCCATCACGGCGATCTGCGCCGTCGGCAGCGCCAGGCAGGCGTCCGGTTCGAAGGCAGGTCCGGCCATCGCGTACAGGCCGGCGCCATACGCCTTCCGCACGATCACCGAAAACTTCGGAACGGTGGCCTGGGACACGGCGCTGATGAGCTTCGCGCCGTGCCGGATGATGCCCGCCCGCTCCACGCGGCTGCCGATCATGAAGCCGGGGACGTCGGCGAGGAAGACCAGCGGGACGTTAAACGCGTCGCACAGCCAGATGAAGCGCGCCGCCTTGTCGGCCGAGTCGACGAACAGCACGCCGCCCTTGACCCGCGGCTGGTTCGCCACGATGCCGACGGCATGACCGCCGAGGCGGGCGAACCCGGTGATGATCTCCGGCGCGAAGAGCCGCTTGATCTCGAGGAAGGTGCCGGCGTCCACCAGCGAGTCGATGAACTCGTACATGTCGAACGGAACGTTCTGGCTCGGCGGGACGATCTCCGCCAGGCGGCGCCGCCCGCCGGGTGCGGCGGCCGGAGCCGGCGCCGGCGCCTCGTCGGCGTGGGACGGCATGTACGCCAGGTACCGGCGGGCCCAGGCGATCGCCTCCTCCTCATTCGGGACGAGGACGTCGCCGCAGCCGGAAACGGTGCAGTGCATCCGCGCGCCGCCCATTTCCTCGAGCGAGACCTTCTCGCCGATGACCATCTCGGCCATCCGTGGCGAGCCGAGGTACATGCTGGCGTTGCCCTCCACCATGACCACGACGTCGCAGAATGCCGGAATGTACGCGCCTCCGGCGGCCGAAGGGCCGAAAAGAAGGCAAATCTGCGGCACGACCCCAGAGAGGCGCACCTGGTTGTAGAAGATGCGGCCCGCGCCTCGCCGGCCGGGGAACATCTCGACCTGATCGGTGATGCGCGCCCCGGCGCTGTCGACCAGGTAGACCAGCGGCACGCGAAGGCGCTCCGCCTGCTCCTGGATGCGCAGGATCTTCTCCACCGTGCGACGTCCCCAGGAACCGGCCTTCACCGTGGAGTCGTTGGCCATGATGCAGACCGGCCGGCCGTGGACGCGCCCGATGCCGGTCACCACCCCGTCGGCGGGAAGCTCTGGATCCAGCGCGTTCGCGAAGAGGCCATCCTCCTCGAACCGGCTGTCGGGGTCCAGCAGCAGCCGGATCCGTTCCCGGGCGAAGAGCTTGCCCTGTGCGGCGTTGCGTTCGTGATACTTCGGAGCGCCCCCGGCGGTGATGCGCGCGCGAAGGGCGGCGAGTGAGTCCTCCAAAAGACCGTTCCTCCCCATGGTGCGTCGCGAAACGGATCACTCGTAGCGGAAGAGCACGTCTCCCTCGTTGACGAAGGCGCCGGGCTCCGCGACCAGCTCCGACACTCTTCCGCCCTCCGGGGCCACGATCGGGATCTGCATCTTCATCGACTCCAGCACGGCGACCTCGTCGCCCGCCTGGAACGCCTGTCCGGCGGCGACGCTGAAGCTGACGAGCACGCCGGCCATCTCGGCCCGGAGTTCCTTCATGCTTCGCCTCCCTAGAGTCCGAGTTCTCGCGCGATGACGAGCCTCTGGATTTCCGAAGTCCCTTCGCCGATCTCCATCAGCTTCGCGTCCCGGTAGAACCGTTCGACGGGGTAGTCGCGCGTGTAGCCGTAACCCCCGAGGATTTGCACCGCTTCCCGCGTGGCGTCGACGCACAGCTCGGACGCCAACATCTTGGCGATGGCGGCTTCCTTCTTGTAGGGCCGGCCGCGGTCGCGCAGCCAGGCGGCGTGCCACACGGCCAGGCGCGCGGCCTCGATCCGGGCGTGGAGTTCGGCCAGCTTGAACTGGATCGCCTGAAACTGCCCGATCGGCCGCTGGAACTGGCGCCGCGTCCGCGCGTACTCCAGAGCCGCGTCGAAGGCCCCCTGCGCGATGCCGACGGACAAGGCGCCGATGCCGATACGGCCCCCATCCAAGGTGTCGAGGAAGATGGGGAAGCCGCGGTCGACCTCGCCCAGCACGTGATCCGCGGGGATGCGGCAGTCTTCGAACAGAAGCTCACGCGTGTCCGAGCTGTGCAGTCCCATCTTTTCGATGGCGCGCCCCACTTTGAAGCCCGGCGCCGACCGGGGAACGAGGAACGCGGTGATGCCGCGGTTTCCCTTTTCAGGAGAGGTGGAGGCCGCCGTCACGACGACGCCCGCGTACGCCGCGTTGGTGATGAAGATCTTCCGGCCGCGGATGACCCAGTCGGCGCCGTCCCGGCGCGCGGTGGTCTCTGTGCCCCCGGCGTCGCTGCCGGCGTTCGGTTCCGTGAGGCCGAACGCTCCGAGGTACTCACCGCGGGCGAGGGGCACGAGGAATTCGCGCTTTTGGGCTTCGGTGCCGAAACGATAGATCGGCATCGCCGCGAGGGAGATGTGCGCCGCGAGCGTCAGGGCCAGGGACGCGTCGACCCGCCCGAGTTCCTCCAGCGCGAGCGCGACGGACAGGGTGTCGCCTCCGGCTCCGCCGTATTCTTCCGGAAAGGGCAGGCCCCACAGGCCCAATTCCGCCATTTCCGGGATCAGATCTTCGGGAAAACGGTGGTCGCGATCGCGGGCCGCGGCGCCCGGAGCCACGCGCTGCCGGGCGAACTCGCGCACGGTGTCCCGCAGGAGCCGGTGAGCGTCGTCCAGCTCGAAGTTCACGGCATCACCCCATCAGGGATTGTATGGTTCCGTCTCCAACCCTTCCATCCCTGCGCGATGAGCCACCGCGCGACGGGCGGCGTCGGCCGGGATGCCGCGGCGCAAGAGGAGCGCAAGGGCGCGGCGCGCCGCGACCGCACGCGGAAGGTGGGCGTACCGCGGCCACACCCGTTCCAGGGCCCGGCGTGCCAACTCGTCCGGGGGAATCTCGGCGAAGGCCTCCTCCACGGTCTGCCGGGCCAGGCCGGCGGGGATGCCCCGGGCGCGGAGGCGGGCGTACAGGGAGGCCGGTCCTTCGGCACGCTCCGCGACCCGGCGCTCCGCGATCTGCCGCGCGAGGGCCTGGTCGTCCACGAGCCCGGCGGTCACCAGCTCGTCGACGACGGCGACCACGTCCTCCGGCGACGGGGACGGCTCGCGGCCACGAGTGCGAAGCAGGCGGGCCTCCAGGGCCGCACGCGAGTACGGCCGGCGGTCGAGAAGGCGCAGGGCCCGCTCCCGCAGCCTCGCGCGCATATTCACTTCATCCGAGGCGGGCCCCGGGCGCCGCGGCGACGACCCGTTCATTCAGAGTCGGCCGCGCTGTCTTCGTTGGCGACGGCCGCGCGCACGCGGCCGAGGCTGAGCTCCGAGCGGATGCGGGCTTCGATGCGATCCGCGACGTCGGGGTGCTCCCGGAGATAGTCGCGCGCGTTCTCCCGCCCCTGCCCCAGGCGCTCGCCTTCAAACGAATACCAGGCGCCCGACTTCTCGATGATGTCGAGCTGGGTGCCGATGTCGAGCAGGTCCCCTTCCCGGGAGATGCCGGAGCCGTAAAGCAGGTCGAACTCCGCCTGGCGGAACGGGGGCGCCACCTTGTTCTTGACGACCTTCGCGCGCACGCGAATGCCGATCGGCTCCGAGCCCTGCTTGAGCGTCTCCACGCGGCGGACGTCGACCCGCACGGAAGCGAAGAACTTGAGCGCGCGCCCGCCCGGCGTCACCTCCGGGTTGCCGAACATGACGCCGACCTTCTCGCGGATCTGGTTGATGAAGATCACGCACGTGCGGGACTTGCTGATGGCGCCCGTCAACTTGCGCAAGGCCTGCGACATGAGCCGGGCCTGCAGGCCGACGTGCGAATCCCCCATCTCCCCCTCGATTTCGGCGCGCGGCACGAGCGCGGCGACCGAGTCGACGACGACGATGTCGACGGCGCCGGAGCGAACGAGGGCGTCTGCGATTTCGAGCGCCTGCTCACCGGTGTCCGGCTGGCTGACGAGGAGGTTGTCCACGTCCACGCCGAGCTTTTGCGCATAGTGAGGATCCAGGGCGTGCTCGGCGTCGATGAACGCGGCGACGCCGCCCGCTTTTTGCGCCTGGGCGATGATGTGCAGGGCCACCGACGTCTTTCCGCTCGATTCGGGCCCGTAGATTTCCAGGATGCGGCCGCGCGGCACCCCGCCCACGCCCAGCGCGATGTCGAGCGCCAGCGATCCGCTGGGGATCACCTCGACCTGCAACTTGGACGTGTCGCCCAAGCGCATGATCGAGCCTTTCCCGAACTGCTTTTCGATCTGCGTCAACGCGATTTCCAGCGCGCGCCGCCGTTCCTCCATAGGCGTCCGACCTTCTTTCCGGTTTGGCAGAATCTGGGAATGCATTTCCATGTGGCGCCCGTTTTTCCTTCCGAGACCGTGAACGAGACCGCGGGACCGGTCGAGCTCCGTTTCCAACCCTAGCGTACTACGAAGCCCGGCGCGAAACACGAACATGTATTCGCCTTCGTGCCTACGGGTCCTGCTGCGCGTCCGCGCCCGGGTCCACCCATGTCGTCGCCGGGGCTCCCGCGCCCGACGGGACGGCGAACAGGTGGCGCTGCAGCGTCACCGTGCCGCTCACGCTCGTCACTTCCACGACGTCGACCGCGCGCGGCGCGAGCCCGTCCGGCGTCCGGTCGAGATACAGGATCATGAGGGAATAGGGAATCGCCTGGGTCGAGGCCAGACCGCGGATGCCGGCGGCGCCCGTGGTGCCGGGATTCAAGTAGACGGAGGCCGACTCCCGCCGGAGGTCGACGCGGTGGGTGTGCCCGGCGACGATCACGGGCGCGCGCCCGAGGAAGCGCAGCGCCACCTGGGGGTTGTGCACGGCGAGGATCGCGGGCGGCTGCGGCGCCGCGCGAAGGTCCGCGTCGACGGCGTCCCGCTCCATGGCGATCTCCTCCGGGGTGCCGAGCGCCGGGGACAGGCGGGCGCTCGCGGGGTCGGCCTCGCCGACGATCGGCACGTCGTGCACCGTGATCTCGCCATTGCGCAGGACGATCACGTTCGGCAGGGAGCCGAGCTCGGCGAGCTCTTCGGGAGAGTCGTGGTTGCCCGGGACGATGACGTAGGGCACGGGCAACTGGCCCAGCTCGGCCAGCAGGGAACCCTCGAGCGCCGTGCCGTAGTCGGTGAGGTCGCCGGTGTCGAGGACGAAGTCGGGGCGGAAGGCGAGCACCATGCGGCGGATGAAGTCGACGCCGACGGGGTTGTTGTGCACGTCGGTGACGAGCATCGCGACGACCTGGTCGCCGCGCTCCCCGAGGGGCGTGAGCGTGTCGATGGCGCCGAACAGCTGGTAAAGGTTGGACGCAATCAGGGTCATCTGGCGGCTCAGCTTGCGCGCCTGGGTGACGCTCTCCCCGACCAGGTCGATGACCCACGGAGCCGCCTTGACGGCGCCCTCGAACTCCGGCGATCGGAAGGCGCGCGCATCGAATGTGGCGTAGCTCCAGCCGACCACGCCCGCCATGCTCAGGAGGCCGAACGCGGCCCCGGCGACTGCCCTGCGCCAGCTGCGCCGGCGCAGAAGCAACGTGCCGGCAGCGCCGCCGGCGCCGCCCAGGAGAACCACCCAGACGAGGAACCGCTCCCCCGAATACCGCAATTGGCGTTCGATCTGCGGGAGCACGTCGCTACGGGTGTCGCGCTCGATCATGGCGCGCAGCAGGTCCAGGTCCACGTCCGCCAGCGTGACGGTCAGCGTGAGGGGTCCCCGGTGCGTACGGGCCCGCACCTCGCCGAAGGGAGGCAACTCCACGCGGGTGACGCCCGCCGGCCCGAAGGACGCGGCGAGCTCCACGCGGAAGGCGTCGATGGAGACGGTGGCTCGACCCAGGAGGACCACGGCCAGGACCATGCCCACCCAGGCCACCGCCAGCGTGCGCAGGTGCGGCCCGCAGCGCTCGAAGGCGCGCCACGCTCGTCGCACGATCGAACGCATCCGACGGACCACCCCCCACACCCTCAAGTCCGGCCGGTCACGATGGCGGCGCAAGCCCGGACAGCCGGGCCCAGAGACACACCAGCGCTTCCCACGTGGCGCGCTCGCGGACGGCGTGACGCGGGCCGTGGAACACGCGGCGCACGGAGCCTTGGCCGGTGGAGTCGCTCCAGCCCACGTAGACGGTGCCGACCGGGTTGCGCTCGTCCCCGCCGTCCGGGCCGGCATAGCCCGTGACGGCGACGACGACGTCCGCGCTGAGCGAAGCCCGCGCGCCGCGCGCCATCGCTTCCGCGCAGGCCGCGCTCACGGCGCCCTCGCTGTCCAGGATCCCCCGGTCGACGCCCAGCACGCGCTCCTTGACCCAACTCTGATACGCCACGACCCCGCCGGCGAACCAGCGCGAGGCTCCCGGGACGCCGCTGAGCGCGGCCGCGACAGCGCCGCCGGAGCAGGACTCGGCGACCGCCACGCGCCGTCCCTGCCGCAGCGCGAGGGACGCGATCGCCGAGGAGAGGGACGGCTCCTCTTCGGAGTACACCCACGGGGCGAGCGCCTCCCGAACGCGGGCAGCTGCCTCGGCGACAGCCGATTCCGCCTCGCCGGCTCGCAAACCTTCCTGGGAGCGTTGCGCCCACAGGCGAACCTCGACCGTGCCGGCGTGCAGGTACGTGGCCCAGCGTACGCCGCTGGCGGAGGGGCTGCCAGCCCCGAGCGTGGCGGCCACGCGCTCCGCGATCACGCTCTCCCCGTAGCCCGCGACAAAAAGCCGGCGCG
>JADGHN010000012.1 GCA_019683875.1 Clostridia bacterium | reverse complement strand
GGCTGGTCCGGGGCACGTCCCACGACGCCTCCGTCCGCGTCCTCGCCGCGGTGACGACGCCCTGCGTCGAGGAGGCCCGGCGCCGGCACGACCTGTGGCCGACGGCCGCGGCGGCCGTCGGGCGGGCGCTGACGGCGGCCGCGCTGATGGCCGAGGACCTGAAAGATCCCGGTGCCGTCGTCATACGCTTCCGCGGGGACGGCCCGCTCGGCGGCGTCGTCGCGGAGGGGCGCCGCCCGGATCGGGCCGACGATCCGATCGAGGTGCGCGGGTACGCGCACGAGCCGCACGTCGACTTGGACCTCAACGCGCAGGGGAAGCTGGATGTCGGCGGCGCGGTCGGCCGCGGCACGCTCTACGTGGTCCGCGACGAAGGCATCGGCGAGCCCTACACGGGGACGTCGGCGATCGTCACCGGAGAGATCGGCGAAGACCTCGCGCACTACTTCCTGCAGTCGGAGCAGCGGCGCACGGCGGTGGCGCTGGGGGTGCTGGTCGACCCGGACGGCCACGTGCTGGCCGCGGGCGGCGCGCTGGTGGAGGTGTTGCCCGGCGCGGACGACGACGTGGCCGAGCGGTTGGAGGCGAACATCGCCCGGCTGGGCGGCGTGAGCCGTTTCGTGCACCACGGGGGCGAGGCCGGCGCGATCGCCGCGGCGATCCTCGGCGACCTCGGCTTCCGCAAGCTCGCGGAGCGGCCTGTCGCGTACCGATGCCGCTGCAGCCGCGAGCGGCTCGCGGCCGCGCTTGTCACGCTGGGGCCGCGGGAACTGGAGGCGATGCTGCGCGAGGACGGCGGCGCGGAACTGCGCTGCCACTTCTGCGGGGCCGTGTACCGGTTCGGGCCGCAAGAGCTGGAGGCGCTGCTCGCGGAGGCGCAGCGCGTGCGGGACGGGGCGCGGGACTCGTAGGCGCGGACAGGGGAGATGCGGCGTGCAGTCGGAGCGCTGGATCCTGGCGGGGCTCCTGACCGCCTTCGCCATGCTGGCGGCGCTGGTGGCGGCGGCCGTCTGGCCGCACGTGCCGTCCGGGACGGCCGCGCAGTTCTTTCCCGCCGTCTTTTTCGAAAAGAGCGCCGCGTACGCGCGCGGCGCCTACCTCAGCTTCGCCGCGCGCACCGCGATCGAGCTGGCCGTGCTCGCGTGGATCGCGTTCTCCGGGGCGGCGGAGCGGTGGGCCGAGCGGGTGCTGCACGGGACCCGCGGCCGGCCGGTGCTGGCGGCTGCCGCGTTCGCTGTGGGCCTTTCGCTCCTTCTCGCGCTCGTCGACGCGCCGTTCGCGTACTGGCGAGGATTCTACTGGGAGCATCGCTTCGGGTTGAGCACGCAGCCGCTGGGCGCCTGGATCGCCGACCTGGCCAAGGGATGGGCGGTCGGCGCCGTCATCCAAGCGGTCGCCTTCGCCGTGCTCTTTTTCCTGATCGTCCGCCTGCCGCGCGCCTGGTGGCTGCCGGCGGCGGCCCTCTTCGGGCTCGGTGTGTGGCTGATGACGTTTCTCTCGCCGGTCGTCATCGACCCGCTCTTCTACCATTTCCGGCCCATGCCGGCCTCTCCCCTGAAGACGGAACTGCTCGACATGGCGCGCCGCGCCGGGGTTCCCGCGCGTGACGTGTGGATCGCGGACGCCAGCCGCCGCACGCAGCGCGTGAACGCGTACGTCACGGGCTCCGGCCCGACCCGGCGCATCGTGCTCTATGACACGCTTCTCCACCGGTACGATGACGCCGAGGTGGAGCTCGTCGTGGCGCACGAGATCGGCCACCTGGCGGCGGGGCACATCGCGAAGGGCGTGGCGCTCGGCGCGGCGGGCGGCTTCGTGGGGATGTGGCTGCTGGCGAGGCTCCTGCGCGGGCTGGTGGGGCGGGGCATCCTCTCCCCGCTGCCGCATCCGGCTGCGGTCGCCTGGATCCTCCTCCTGGCGAACCTCGGCACGATGCTCACGATGCCGCTGCAGAACGGCATCTCGCGCCAGTTCGAGCGCGAGGCGGACGCGATCAGCTTCCGCCTGGCGCCGCACCCGCAGGCGGCCGTTTCGCTCGAACGGCGCCTCGCCCTCTCGAACCTTGCCGACGTGGAGCCGAACCGGTACGTCGAATGGCTGCTCTTCACACACCCGTCCCAACTGGAACGCCTCATCGCAGCGCAGGACGCGGCTCGGCGAGCCTCGGGCGCGAGATGACGGGAAAAAAGAGCGGCACCTCGCGCCGAGCGGTGCCGCATTCGATTCGAATTTGCTGAAGGCAAACCTCGCAGGGCTGCGCGCGATCGTGCCTTGTTAGATCGCCCGCTGCACCTTGCCGCTTCGCAGGCAGCGCGTGCACACGTAGACGCGGCGACGGCTCCCGTTCCAGATGACGCGAACGCGCTGCAGGTTGGGAAGCCAGCGGCGCTTCGTCTTGCGTTCGGAGTGGCTGACGTTGTGGCCCGTTCCGTGTTCCTTGCCGCACACGGCGCAGCGTCGGGACATGACGAGTTCACCTGCCTTCTCAACCGCAACGGCACATATTGTACCATCGTGTCAGAAGAACCCACAAGCGCGGGAGTTCGATCGGCCGCATGAAAGTGATCGAAACGGAAGCGGGCAAGCTGGCCTTCTCCGAGGAGACGGTCGCCGCCGTCGCGGTGTGGAAGGCGTCGCAGGTCCCCGGCGTCGTCCGCGTGTCCGGGCAGGGTGAGGGGCTCGCGAACCTGTTCGGGCGCGACCGGCTTCCCAAGGGCGTGTCCGTCGACATCCGCGGCGACGAGGTCTTCGTGGAGCTGGACGTCGTCGTCCGCTACGGCGTCGACATCCAGCGGACGGCGCGCGCCACGATCGCCGCCGTGCACGACGGCATCCGCGAGGCCTTGGGCTTCGACGTCGCGGACGTCCGGGTGAACGTCGTCGGGGTGGAGCCCCTGCGGTGAACCTCACCCCGGAGACGCCCGTCCAGTTCCTGCGCGGCGTGGGGCCGGCCCGGGCGAAGGACCTGGAGAAGCTGGGCATCCGCACGGCGTCCGATCTCCTCCGCCACTTTCCCCGCCGGTACGACGACTACAGCCAGCTGTCCGCCATCGCCGCGATGCGGCCCGGCGACAACGTGACGTTTCGCGCCGAGATCGTCGCGGTGGAGGAGGCGCGCCCGCGGCCGCGTCTCAGCATCCTGCGCGCGGTCGCGAGGGACCGCACGGGCGCGATCCTGCTGGTCTGGTTCAACCAGACGTACCGCCGGCAGCAGCTCGTGCCGGGGCGCGAGTTCCTCTTCAGTGGCCGCGTCCAGTGGCAGCACGGGCGCCTGCAGGTGGAAAACCCCGAATACGAGCCGGTCGAGGATGCGGGCCTGCACACGGGGCGCATCGTGCCGGTGTACCCTGCCGCGGCCGGGCTGAGCCAGCGCTACCTCCGGCGGCTCGTCGCGCAGGTGCTGCCTCTTGCGGAGAGGTGGCGGGATGCCGTGCCGGACGACGTCGCGGCCCGCCTGGGCCTGCCGCCGGTCGCCCGCGCGTGGCACGACATCCACCTGCCGCCGGACGCCGAGTCGCTTCAGGCGGCGCGCCGCCGGCTGGCCTTCGACGAGCTGTTCACGATCATCGTCGGCGTCGGGCTGCTGCGCCGGCAGGCGGCCGCGGCCCAGCGCGACGTCACGTACGTGCCCGACCACAGGCTGAGCGACGCGTTCATCCGGTCGCTGCCCTTCGCGCTGACGGGCGCGCAACGGCGAGCCATGCGCGAGATCGACGCCGACCTCCTCAGCCCGCGGCCGATGAACCGCCTCGTGCAGGGCGACGTCGGCTCCGGAAAGACCGTCGTCGCCGCGTGGGCTCTCCTGCGCGCCGTCGAGAGCGGTCACCAGGCTGCCATGATGGTGCCGACGGAGATTCTCGCGCAGCAGCACGCCGAGCGGCTGGAGCCCGCGTTTCGCGCGCTGGGCGTGCGGCTCGCGCTGCTGACCGGCTCGCTGGACCGCGCGTCGCGCGAACGGGCGCTGAGGGCCGTCGCCGAAGGGGAGGCGGAGGTCGTCGTCGGCACGCACGCGCTCATCGAGGAGCGCGTGACGTTCCGCGACCTTGCGCTCGTCGTCACCGACGAGCAGCATCGCTTCGGCGTGCGCCAGCGCGCGCGCCTGGCCGCCAAGGGGCGGAACCCCGACCTCCTTGTGATGACGGCGACGCCCATTCCCCGCACGCTGGCGCTCACGGTGTACGGCGACCTCGACCTGACGGTGATCGACGAGCGCCCGCCGGGCCGCCAGCCGGTGCGCACGATCTGGCGGGGCGAGGCGTCGCGCGACAAGATCTACGCCTGGCTCGGCGAGCAGGTGCGCGCCGGGCGTCAGGCGTACGTCGTGTGCCCGCTGGTCGACGAGTCGGAGCAGGTCGAGGCGCAGGCGGCCACGGAGTGGGCGGAGCGCGTGCGCCGCGCGTTTCCGGACATTCCCGTGGGACTCCTCCACGGGCGGCTCCGCCCGCGTGAGAAGGCGGAGGCCATGGCGGCGTTCGCGTCGGGTCAAATCCGCATCCTCGTCACGACGACCGTCGTCGAAGTCGGGGTGGACGTGCCCAACGCGACGATCATGATCATCGAAGGCGCCGACCGGTTCGGCTTGGCGCAGCTCCATCAGTTGCGCGGGCGCGTCGGCCGGGGCCGGGAACGCTCGTACTGCGTGCTCATCGCCGACCCCGCCACGCCCGAAGGGCGTGAGCGCATGCGGGTGATGGAGCGGGAGCACGACGGGTTCCGCATCGCCGAGGCGGACCTGCGCCTGCGGGGTCCGGGCGAGGTGCTCGGCACCCGGCAACACGGGCTTCCGGAACTGGCCGTGGCGGACCTCACGCGTGACCAGGACCTCGTCGCGCTGGCGCAGCGGGAGGCCGAGCGGCTGCTGCAGGCGGACCCGTCCCTCGAGCGGCCGGAGCACCAGTTCCTCAAGGCGCGCGTGCTGGAGACGTTCGGCGACCGGCTGGACCGCGCCGTCGTCAGCTAGCGCGCGCCGCCCCGGCGGCCGGGGCGACATTCGGACGGCTATTGGCAAGCGCGGCGCCGTGGGGTATACTGCGAACGCTTGAAAGGTTTGGAAGGGTGAATCGCTTTGGAAGGGAGGCTGCGCCAATGATCCGGCTTTCGGATGCAACGGCAGGGGTCTTTGCCCTTGGCGCCGCCATCGCCGGCGGCCTGCCGGGCGGCTTCGGCGGGCTCATGGGTCGAGACGCCGCCAGCGCCGGTCCTCGCGGCATCCGTGTGCCCGCAAGCGTCGTTTCCGTCGTCGATCATTCGCGCGGCCTCGTCCGGGAGCGGTAACGCATCGCACCGGCCGCGGGCCGCAAGGGCCCGTGGCCATGCACCATCCGCAAGGACGAAGGGTCATGGGTCCCGCCCATGGCCCTTTTTTGCATGCGGCGAAAGCCGATGCCCAAAGCTCGCGCGCGTCCGTGCGCGCTGGCGGCCAACGAGGCGCAGGCCGGCAAGGAGGAATCGTTCTGTGAACTACGCGTTGGAAGTCATCGACGTCCATAAACGATTCGTGGAACGCGCGGAGGCCGTGCCCGCCAGGTTCGCGGAGCCGGCCGAGGCCGGCGGGAGCCGGGAAGCGGGAAGCGACGGCGCCGGACGGAATGCTCCCGGGCTGATGCGCTGGTTGCGCCGCGCGCCTCTTGAGGAGGTGCACGCCGTCAACGGCGTCACGCTTCGCGTCCGCCGGGGCGAGATCTTCGGCATCCTCGGCCCGAACGGGTGCGGCAAGTCCACCCTTGTGCGCATCGTGAGCACGCTCCTGCTGCCGGACGAGGGCGAGGTGAAAGTGTTCGGCCACGATGTCGTCCGCGAGCCGCACGCCGTTCGCCGGTTGATCAACCGCGTCTCCGTCGAGGCCGCCTTCTTCAAGAAGCTCTCGTCCTGGGAGAACCTCTGCTACGCGGCGCGGCTTTACGGCATGTCGCCGCGCGCGATCCGCGGCGAGGTGGCGCGGGTCGCCGACCGGCTCGGCCTGCCGTGGGAGAAGCTCTTCACCTCGATGGAGCACCTCTCCCGCGGGCAGCAGCAGAAGGTCGCGATCGCGCGGGCGCTCCTCACGTCCCCGGTGCTGCTCCTGCTCGACGAGCCGACGACGGGCCTCGACCCGCGCTCCAAGCGCGACGTCCAGACCTTTGTCGAGGAGGTGCGCCGGGAGCACGACGCGACGATCCTCCTGACGAGCCACGACATGGACGAGGTCGAGCGCCTGTGCGACCGCGTCGCGGTGATGAACGACGGCCGCGTCATCGCCGTCGACACGCCGCAGAAGCTGAAGCAGCGGTACGCCGGCCCCGGCGGCACGCTGGAGGACGTCTTCCTCCGCCTCACGGGGCGCGACTGGGAAGAGGTGTTGGCGAATGAAGCCTGAAGCCGCGCTGCAGCCGCAGTCGGGCGGCACGCCGGGGCCGGCCCGCGGGCAGGGCTGGATCGGCGAGCTGCGCTCGGGATGGGGGTTCGTGGAGCGGAACTTCCGCCTCATCCGGCGCTACGCCGCGTGGGAAGTCGCCGAGCAGTTCTACAACGTCGTGAACGCCCTGACGATCGCGCTC
The DNA here is from genome assembly GCA_019683875.1 of Clostridia bacterium. NCBI lineage: Bacteria > Bacillati > Bacillota > Clostridia > Clostridia bacterium. The sequence goes on along the minus strand of JADGHN010000012.1, from coordinate 18,844 downwards.
ATCGGCGTCGCCCAGGGGCCGGAGGCGGTCCTCTACCTGACCGTCGGCGCCCTGCTCTGGGGCTTTCTGAGCGTCATCTTCATGGAGGTGGCGACGTCCGTCCAGTGGGAGCGCTGGGAGGGGACCATCGAGTCCACGTTCATGGCGCCGATCCACCGGCTGACGTTCCTCCTGGGCACGTCGGCCTGGGCGGTGCTGTACGGGCTCGTGCGGACGACCGTCGTGCTCGCGGCCGTGGCGCTCTTCTTCCGCATGGACCTCTCGCGCGCAAACCTCGGCGCCGCGCTGCTCGTGCTTGTCGTCTCGAGCCTCTCGTTCATCGGGCTCGGCCTGATCGCGGCGGTGCTGCCGCTGTTGTCGCCGGAGAAGGGCGCGCAGGCGACGCACATCATCCAGGGCGTCCTGCTGCTGATCTCCGGCGTGTACTACGAGATCGACGCGCTGCCCGGCTGGCTGCAACCGTTGTCGCATATCTCCCCGGCGACGTACACGTTGCGGGATGTGCGCCTCGCGGTCCTGCACGGCGCCACCCTCGGCCAGCTGGCGCCCGACCTGCTGCGTCTCGGACTCTTTGCCGTCGTGATGATTCCGCTGGGATACGCCGTCTTTGCCATGGCGGAACGCCACGCGTTGCGGAAGGGGTTGCTCAAGCGGAATGGCTGATCGACATCGGGCCGGCCCGGCGATCGAAGCGAGGGCGCTGCGGCGCGTCTTCCAGGAGCGGCGCGGCGGCCGCGTCGTGAAGGAGCACGTGGCGCTCGAGGGCATCGACCTCGAAGTGCGCCCGGGTGAGTGCTTCGGCCTGCTCGGCGCGAACGGGGCCGGCAAGACGACGCTCATCAAGATCCTCTGCACGCTGCTTCTGCCGACGAGCGGCGAGGCGCGCGTGCTCGGCATGGACGTGCGGCGCGAGGCGGCCGCCATCCGGCGGCGCATCAACATGGTGTCGGGCGGGGAGCACTCCGGCTACGGCATCCTCACGGTGCGCGAGTCGCTGTGGCTCTTCAGCCAGCTCTACGGCCTGCCGAACGCGGAGGCGTTCCGGCGCATCGACCGGCTCCTCGCGATGGTCGACCTCGACGGGTCGGTGCGCGTGAACAAGCTCTCCACCGGCATGCGCCAGAAGATGAACTTCGCGCGCGGATTCCTCAACCGGCCGGACGTGCTCTTCCTCGACGAGCCGACGCTGGGCCTCGACGTGCAGACCGCGCGCCGGCTGCGCGGCTTCGTCCGGGAGTGGGTCGAGGAGGAGCGGAAGACGGTGCTGCTCACGACCCACTACATGATGGAGGCCGACGAGATCTGCGACCGCATCGCCATCATCAGCGGCGGGCGCATCCTCGCCTGCGACACGCCGGCCAACCTCAAGCGGAGCCTGCGCCAGGAGCGCGTCGTGCGCCTTGAGCTGGCGGGGGGCGCCGCGGCGGAGGGCACGGCCGCGACGGCGGAGTCGCCGGGGCCCCGCCCCGCGCAGGGCAGCGCGGGCGCGGAAGGCATCGCGCTCGACCGCCTGCGGCAGGCGCTGGGCGAGGTGCCCGGCGTGCGGCGCGTGACGCTCGACGCGCGGGACGGTCGCGTGTCGGCGCGCGTCCACGTGGAGTCGGACGCCGTCCTCGTGCGCCTCGTCGCGACGATCGCGGAGCTGGGCCTCGACCTGCACGCCTTGGAGAAGCAGGACCCGACGCTCGAAGACGTCTTCCTGGCCCTCACGGGCCACCGGCTTGAGGACGAAGGGGGGGCGGCCGGCCGTGAGCCCTAGCCTTGGCGCCCTCCTGTGGCACAACGTGCGCGCCGCGCGCGCCCGCGCGTACGTGCGCGTCGTGTCGACGCTGCGGGAGCTGAGCTGGCTGGCGTTCGAGGTGGTGCTGCCCGTCATGGCCGCCGCCGCGTACGTCTTCATCTACCGGGCGCTCGACGCGCCGCCGCGGTACGCCGGCTTCGTCCTCCTGGGCAGCGCGATGACGGCGTACTGGCTGAACGTGCTCTGGAGCATGGCGTCCCAGTTCTATTGGGAGAAGCAGGAAGGCCAGCTGGAGCTGTTCTTCCTCGCGCCGATCTCCCGCATGGCCATCCTGGCCGGCATGGCGCTGGGCGGCATGTTCATGGCCAGCGCGCGGGCGATCGGCACGCTGGTGCTGGGCGCGTGGCTCTTCCACGTGCCGCTCGCGGCCGAGCACCCGTTCCTCGCGCTGGGCACGTTTCTTCTGACGCTTGTCGCGCTGTACGGGCTCGGCATGCTGCTCGCGTCCGTGTTCATGATGTACGGCCGCGACGCGTTCAACCTGATCAACCTGCTGCAGGACCCGGTCTACCTGGCCTCCGGGTTCTACTTTCCGGTGAAGGCGCTCGGCCGCGCCGTGGCCGTCCTGGCCTCGGCCATTCCCCTGACGCTGGGGCTCGACGCCATGCGCCAGCTGCTTTTCGGCGGGGAGCCGCTGGCCCTGGCCTCGCCGGGGGTGGAGGTGGCGGCGCTGGGCGCGCTGGCAGTCGTGTACATCGCGCTGGCCTACGTGGCCCTCACCGCCATGGAGAACCTCGCCAAGCGCGAAGGGAGGCTGACGGTGAAGTGGCAGTGAGCGGCCTGCGTCACCTGCGCACCGGATTCTGGCTGGGCTGGCAGATGGACGCGAACTGGGCCTCGCCGGGCTGGTTCTTCGCGTATAGCATCGTCCGGCCGCTGGCCATGAGCTCGATCCTCGTCGTCATGTACCTCGTGGTCACCGGGGGGCGGACGCACACCGAGATGTTCGCCGCCATGTACCTCGGGAACGCGTTCTACATGTACGTCGGGGCGCTCGGCATGGGCGTGAGCATGGCCGTCATCGAGGAACGCGAGTGGTTCCAGATGCTCAAGTACATCTACCTCGGGACGTCGGACCTGTTCTGGTACATCCTCGGCCGGGCCGGCGCCAAGTTCGTCGCGACGTCCATCGCGGCGGCGGTCGTGCTGGCGGCGGGCGTGCTCTTCCTGCACGTCCCGCTGCACGCTGGGACCGTCGACTGGGGCGCGCTCGTCCTGGCGTTGGCCGCCGGGGTGCTGCTCTCCCTGGGCATGGGGCTGGCCCTCGCCGGCGTGATGCTGCTGGCCGCACGCCACGGCGGCGCCTGGGCCGAGGGGCTGGCCGGGGCGCTCTACCTGTTCACGGGCACCGTGTTTCCGCTCGACGTGCTCCCGGATTGGGCGCGCGCGTTCGGCCTGGCGCTGCCGTTCACCCACTGGCTGGAGGCGCTGCGTCGCGCCGCGTACGGTCACGCCTTCTCGGCGCGCTTCAGCCCCACGCTGGCGGCGGTCCCGGACACGACCCTGTGGACCGTGCTCCTCGCCTCCGCTGCGGCGACGATCCTTGCGGGCGTGGCCGTGTTCCGCGCATGCGAGCGCGTCGCCCGGGAACGCGGGCTCATCGACCAGGTCACGGAGCACTGAACGCGGGCGCCGGAACGGCCGAACGCCCGCGTGGCAAGGTCGCGCGCAGCGTCCGACCCTGCCGGACATCGCAGAACGAAACGGGGCAATGATTCGACGATGCAACGACTGATGACGAAGTTGCGACGATGGTTCGCCGATGAGGCTCAGCTGCCCGCCCTGGTGTGGACGCTCGTCGGGATGAGCGGCCTTACGGCGGTCGCGCGCTTCATGGTGATGCCGTTCACCACGATCTACCTCTCTCGGGTGACGCACCTCAGCCCCGGCGCCGTGGGCACGATCGTCGGCCTCGGCGCGGTGGGCACCATTGCGTTCGGATTGATCGGCGGCCACTGGGCGGACCGCGTGGGCCGCAAGGCGGGCATCCTGCTCGGCGCGGCGATCGACGTCGTCGCCCTGCTGGGCATGGCCGTGGCGCGCCAGCCGTGGGAGTTCGCCGTGTGCAGCATCCTCCTCGGCGTGGCGTGGGCGCTGCAGGGGCCGGCCTTCCAGGCGCTGATGACGGACCTCGTGCCGCCGAACCTGCGCACGCGCGTGTTCGGCTATCAATACTGGGCCATCAACGTGGGTGCCGCCGTCGGCCCGCTGCTCGGGGTGATGCTCGGCGCCGGCCGGTCCGGCTCCATGTTCGTCCTTGTGGCGGCGGCGTCGCTCGTCATGGGGCTCGTGGCGCTGAAGTGGGTGCCCGCGGGGCGCGTCGTGCGGCTCGGCGCGGATGGGCGTGCGGGCGGCGGGGACCGGGGCGAGGCGCCCGGCTTCCGCGAGGCGCTCGCGCTTCTGGCGCGCGACGGCCTCCTGCGGGCGTTCGCGGTCGCGGCCGCGTTCAGCCTCTTGTGCTACAGCCAGATCGAGACGAACCTGGCCCGCCACCTGAGCCTGACGGCGCCGCACGGGGACGCGCTCTTCGCCCGCGTGCTGAGCACGAACGCGATCACCGTGATCCTGGCGCAGCCGTTCCTCGGACGACTCGCCGAGCGGCGCGGCGCGTTCGCCGGCATGGTGCTCGGCGAGAGCCTGTACGCGGTGGCCAGCCTCGGGTTTCTCCTGGCCGGGACGCGCCCGGCGCTGTGGGTCGTCACGATGGTCGTGTTCTCGATCGGCGAGGTGCTGCTTGCGCCTACGCAGCAGGCGGTCGTGTCGGCGATCGCGCCGGAACAGCTGCGCGGCACCTACTTCGCCGCGATGAACCTGGGCGCTGCGCTCGCGCACGGCGCCGGTCCGGCGCTCGGAGGCCTCGCCTACGGGTGGCGCGGCGAAGCGGGCCTTTTCGCCGGCATGGCGGGGGCCGCGGTCGTGGCGGCCCTGATCTGCGCGGCCGTCACGCCGCGGGCGCAGCACCTTGTGCGCGCGCAGGCGGACGTCGCGGCGCGCGCGGGCGATGCGGCCGGCTAGGCGCGCATAGACGTCTTGCCGCGCCGGCCAACCTAGACCGGGAGGTCGGTCGAGGTGCTGAACGGCGTACGGTGCACGGTGAGCGACTGCAACTACTGGCGGGACGGCAACTACTGCGACGCCAAGGAGATCCTCATCACGCACGACTGGGTCGGCAAGGAGTACCCGAACTCCGTGGACGCGGCTCAGGTGCAGCAGATCGTCGCCCAGGCGGGCGGCACGCCCGCCCACCAGTGCTACGACACGTGCTGCAAGACGTTCGAGCCGAGGAAACGCTCGTAGCGAGGGCGCGCGTTCGTCAGTCGCGCGCGTCCAGGCGGACCTCCACGCCGTCGGGGCCGGTGACGCACCATGCGCCACCGGCTTCACGCGTTGGATGGCCGGCGCGCCGCACTCGCTCCAGGACCGCCGGTAACGCCGCCTTCGGAATGCGGAGCGAGAAGTCCAGCAGGCCGACCGCGTTTGCGGGCGGGCGGGGCGCGCCGCGCCCGGCCCAGATGTTCGTCCCCACGTGATGGTGGTAGCCTCCGGCCGCGAAGAAGAGCGCGCCGGGATAGCCGCGCACCGTCACGTCGAAGCCGAGCGTCCCGGCATAGAACGCCTCCGCGGTCGCGAGGTCGCTGACGTGCAGGTGCACGTGGCCGAGGACGGTGTCCGGCGGCATGCCGGCGTACGGCCGGTCCCTCGCGTCCCCGAGCGCGGCGACGAGACCATCGAGATCCAGCGGAAGGGTGTCCATCACCAGCTGCCCATCCCGCCGGCGCCACTCTACGCGGGGCCGGTCCGCGTAGATCTCGATGCCGTTGCCGTCCGGGTCCGCGAGGTAAATGGCCTCGCTGACGAGGTGGTCCGAGAACCCCTGGAACGGCCAGCGATGGCGCGCGAGGTGCAGGAACGCGGCGGCCAGCGCCGCGCGGTTCGGAAACAGGATGGCGAAGTGGTAGAGGCCGGTGCTGCGCGCCGGTTTGGGAACGGCCGCCGGGTCGGCCTCCAGAACCAGCAACTCGGGAAGGCGGCCGGTGGGCGAGAGGACGGCCCGCCCGTCGACCCGTTCGACGCGGCGCAGCCCCAGAAGCCCCTCGTAGAAGGCGAGCGAGCGATCCAGGTCGCGCACGCGCAGGCGCACGCGGCCCAGTCGCGCGTCGTCCGGCAGGCGTGCGGGAGACCCGGTCGTCACTGGCGTCACCTTCTCGAGCGGGGAGCCCGGCATTGGCGACGGGCTCCGCAGGCATATCATACTGTGCTTCACCGGCTGGAAGGCAGGTCATCGTCCAGCCAGACATCGCCCGCGTCGTCGTAGCCGCGGATGCCCCAAGCGTAGGATCCGTCGGCGAGCATGGAAAATTCCAGGTGCGTCGCCTTCAGGTCGCCCCTTCGAAAGTGGCCAGACAGGAAGACGATGAACATCGGCCGGCCATCCACCTCCGTCGTGGTCGGCCGGAATTCGTCAAGCGTGGGCTCGGATTCGCCATATACGCGGGCCACGGCCACGACAGCCGGCCACGGCGGCGACGACGGTGAGGCGACGGGCGGCGCCGGCCGGGGTCTGGAAACCACCACGGCGACGGCGACGGCCGCGAGGATCGCCATGAGAGCCGCGACTTGGCGACGCACGCGGATCACCCCTCTCATCGAGCGATTTCTCGCTCAGGCGCCGTCCACCTGCGCGCCGCGGGGCCCGCCTGCGCCGGCGGGGCGGCGTCACGCCCGGCCGCGCTTGACACTGCCTGCGGCGCGGTGCTACATTGACGCCAACTTCACACGTCTCCCGGCAAGGACGGGGAAGAGTACACTCGCACACCACCGCTCAGCGAGCCGGCGCATGGTGAGAGGCCGGACGGCAGGCGCGGGTGGAATGGGCCCCGGAGCTCCTTCCCGAACCGGAGGCGGCAGCGTTCACACGCGCGCGCCGGCGCGCGCGGATCCGGACAGCGCCGCATGCCGCAGTAGGCGAAGGCGGACCCCCACGTTACAGGGGCGGCGATATCGGCCACCGCTCAGCGGCGGCCCGTATCGCGCAGAGTGAGGACGTTGTCCTCAGCTGGGTGGCACCACGGAAGTCTCTTTCGTCCCAGAACGAAAGAGATTTTTGTTTTCCGGCGCCATCCTGCGAAGGCCGCCGCGGGGCCCGTCCGCGCGGCGCGGCCGCGGATGACGGCCTCATTTGGGTGGCACCACGGGAAGCGCTCGCGCCTCTCGTCCCAAAGCGGACGGGAGGCGCTTTCGTTTGCTGGTCAAGAGACGTTGGCCCGTCAGCCGTCGAGCGAAGCCGCGCGGCGGCGGGCCAGGACGGAGGAGGAACCGGACATGACGCGCATCCTGCCGGATCGCATCGCGTTCGACGCCCTCGCCCGGCAGGGCGGGCTCGTGGCCGTGCACACGGAGACGGTCGCGGACCTCGAGACGCCGATCACGCTGTACCTGAAGCTCGCGGACCTCGGCGCGTGCTACCTCCTGGAGAGCGCCGAGGCCGGCGAAAGGCCGGGCCGGTACTCGATCGTCGGGCTCGATCCCCTCGAGCGGCTCCTCTGCGACGGCGACACATCGCCGTTCGCGGCGCTGGCGGCACTCATGAGCCGCTATCGCGTGGCGGCGGGGCGCGGCCTGCCCCCCTTCTACGGTGGTGCCGTGGGGTACGTCGCCTACGACGCCGTGCGGCACCTGGAGCCCGTGCCGCTGCCCCCGAAGCCGAGCGGATGGCCGGAAGCCGAGTTCGTGGTGGCCCGCACGGTCTGCGTGTACGACCACCTGACGCACAGGCTCCACGTCGTCACGCTCGCCGACCCGCGCGACGGCGCCGAACGCGCCTACGCGGAGGCGACCCGGACGCTGGATCGCGTGCACGCGGCGCTGCGCCGCTCGCTGCCGCCGCTCCCAGGCCCCGACGAGGCGGAGCGGTTCGAGGGCACCGGTGCGGACGGGCGCGCCGGCGACGCGGCGGGCGAGGCGACGCCCGGGACCGCGAAGGAGGCGGCGACGTTTACGGGGGCTGCGCCCGCGAACCGGCGCACGAGCCTGCCCCGCGCGGCCTTCACCGCCGCGGTTCGCCGGGCGCTGGAGGCGATCCGCGCCGGCGAGGCGTTCCAGGTGGTCCTCGCGCAGCAGATCGACCGCCCGCTGGACGCCGATCCCTTCCGCGTCTACCGGGCGCTGCGCTCGCTCAACCCGTCCCCCTACCTGTTCTTCCTCGACTTCGGGGAGCGGCGGCTGGCCGGGTCGTCCCCGGAGACGCTCGTCAAGGTCGAGGACGGCCGCGTGGACTACCGGCCGATCGCCGGCACGCGGCCGCGCGGCGGCACGCCGGAAGAGGACGCGCGCCTCGCGGCGGAGCTCGTCGCGGACGAGAAGGAGCGGGCGGAGCACGTGATGCTCGTCGACCTGGGCCGCAACGACCTCGGCCGCGTCTGCCGTCCGGGCACGGTGCGCGTCGACCGGCTGATGGCCGTGGAGCGTTACTCCCACGTGATGCACCTGGTGTCGCACCTGAGCGGCGAGCTGCGCCCCGAGGTGACGCCGCTGGACGCGCTCGCGGCCTGCTTTCCGGCCGGCACGCTGACGGGAGCGCCGAAGGTGCGCGCCATGCAGCTGATCAGCCAGCTGGAGCCGGAGCGGCGCGGCCCGTACGGCGGCGCCGTCGGGTACGCCGGCTTCAACGGCAACCTCGACTTCTGCATCGCGATCCGCACGGTGGCGATGACCGGCGGCCGGGCGCGGATCGGCGCCGGCGCCGGGGTGGTGGCGGACAGCGACCCGGACCGTGAGTTCGAGGAGACGATGCACAAGGCGCGCGCGCTGGAGCGGGCGCTGGACCTGGCGGCGTCGCGGGAAGCCGCGGCGCTCCTGAGGGGGGTGGGCGCGTGATCACCCTCATCGACAACTACGACTCGTTCACCTACAACCTGGCCCAGTACCTGTGCGAGCTGGGCGCGGACGTGTACGTGGTGCGCAACGACGCCATGAGCGTCGAGGCGCTCGAGGCGATGGAGCCGGACGGGCTGGTCGTCTCCCCGGGGCCGGGGCGGCCGGAGGAGGCCGGAATCTCCGTGGAGGCCGTCCGCAGGCTCGGCGAGCGCGTGCCGGTGCTGGGCGTGTGCCTGGGGCACCAGGCGATCGGCGTCGCGTACGGCGCGCGCGTGACGCGCGGGCCGAGGCCGGTGCACGGCAAGGCGTCCGAGGTCACCCACGGCGGCGCCGGCGTGTTCCGCGGGATTCCGAGCCCGTTCCCGGCGGCGCGGTACCACTCCCTGGTGGTGGCCGAGGCCGGGCTGCCCGACTGCCTCGAGGTCACGGCGCGGAGCGCGGACGGGGCCGTCATGGGCCTGCGCCACCGCGAGCGGCCGGTCGAAGGCGTGCAGTTCCACCCGGAGTCCGTGTTGACCCCGCACGGGAAGGCGCTGTTGGCCAACTTCCTCGAGACGGTGTACGGAGCCGGCGGCGCCGGCGGCGCGGGCCGCGCCGGCCGCCTGTCCGGCGTGCCGACCATCGCCTCGCCGGGAACGGGAGGGAAGGGACGATGATCGAGAGCTACCTGAAGAAAGTGGTGGCGGGCGAGGACCTGAACGAGCTTGAAGCCGAGACGGCGATGACGGCCATCATGGCCGGCCAGGTGCGCGACGTCCTCATCGCGGCCTACCTGACGGCGCTGCGCGCGAAGGGGGAGTCGGTGGCGGAGATCGTCGGCAGCGCGCGAGCCATGCGGCGCGCGGCCACGCACGTTCAGACGCGCCACCCGCTCGTCGTCGACACCTGCGGCACGGGGGGCGACGGCCGCGGCACGTTCAACATCTCCACGACGGCGGCGTTCGTCGTGGCCGCGGCGGGCGTGCCCGTCGCCAAGCACGGCAACCGCTCGGTCTCCAGCCGGGCCGGCAGCGCCGACGTCCTGGAGGCGCTGGGCGCCAACCTCAACCTGGACGCGGCGAAGGTCGGCGCCTGCCTCGACGCGGTCGGCTTCGGCTTCCTCTTCGCGCCGCTCCTGCACTCGGCGATGAAGCACGCGGCGCCGGTGCGGCGCGCCCTGGGCTTCCGCACCATCTTCAACATCCTGGGCCCCCTGACGAACCCGGCCGGGGCGGCGTCGCAGGTGGTCGGCGTGTACGAGGCGCGCCTCGCGCCCGTGCTGGCGGAGGTCCTGAACGGGCTGGGCACCCGGCGGTCGCTGGTGGTGCACAGCGAGGACGGGCTCGACGAGATCTCGATCTCCGCGCCCACCCTCGTCTACGAGGCGGACGGCGCGGACGTGCGCGGCTATCGCATCCGCCCGGAGGACTTCGGCCTAAGGCGCGCGCCGCTGGCCGCCGTCACGGGCGGCGACGCGGCCGACAACGCCGCGATCGCGCGCGACGTCCTGGCTGGGAAGCCCGGCCCGGCCCGCGACATCGTGCTGCTCAACGCGGGGGCCGCGCTGTACGCGGGCGGCCGGGCGGAAACCATCGCGGAGGGCGTGCGGCTGGCCGCGGACGCCATCGACAGCGGCGCAGCGCGGCGCACGCTGGAGCGTTTCATCGCGTTCACGCACCGGGTCGCGGAGGAGGCGGCGGGATGATCCTGGAGCGCATTTTGGAAAGGCGCCGGCGCCGTCTGGAGGAGGCCAAGGCCCGCGTCCCGGCAGCCGAGATGGCGCGGCAGGCGGAGGCGGCGGCGCTCCTGCGGCGGCAGCGGGCGGCCGAGCGGAGGGCGTTCGGCCTGCCGGCATGGGACGGCCTGCGCGCGGCGCTGGAGGCCGCCGAGCGGGAGCGCTTCCCGATCATCGCCGAGATCAAGCGGGCTTCGCCGTCGGCCGGCGCCTTCGGGACCGACCTGAGCGTGGGCCGCCTCGCCCGGGCCTATCGCGAGGGGGGCGCGGCGGCGATCTCGGTGCTCACGGAACCGGACTTCTTCCAGGCGCGCGCGGGCGACCTCGAAACGGCCGCCTCGACGAGCGGGCTGCCCGTGCTGCGCAAGGACTTCGTCGTCGATCCCTACCAGGTGGACGAGGCGGCGGTCATGGGCGCCGCGGCCGTGTTGCTCATCGTCGCGGCGCTGCCGGACGACGACCTGCGCCGCCTGTTCGCCCGCGCCGGCGAGCTGGGCCTGGACGCGCTCGTGGAGGTCCACGACGAGCGCGAACTGGAGCGGGCCGTCGCCGCGGGCGCACGGCTCGTGGGGGTCAACAACCGCGACCTGCGCACGTTCGTGACCCGGCTCGAGGTCACGGAGCGGCTGGCCCGCCGCGTGCCGCGCGACGTGCTCCTCGTCACGGAGAGCGGCATCCGGGGCCCGGACGACATCCGCCGCCTCGCGTCCGCCGGCGCGCGCGCCGCGCTCGTCGGGGAGAGCCTCGTCCGCTCGCCGGACCCGGCCGTTTCGCTGCGCGAGCTCGCCTATGCTACGGTGGCCCGTGGAGGCGAAGCGATGTGTTCGTGAAGATCTGCGGCATCCGCACGCTGAGCGCGATCCTCGCGGCCAACGAGGCCGGCGCCGACGCGGTGGGGTTCGTGTTCCACCAGGCGAGCCGGCGCTACGTGCCCCCGGCCGAGGCCATCCCGCTGGCCGCCATCGCCGGCCGCCAGCGCGTCAAGGTCGGCGTCTTCGTCGACGCGCCGCCCGTCGAGGTCGTCGGCATCGCCGACTCGGCCCGCCTGGACTACGTCCAGCTGCACGGGGTCGAGGATCCGGCGTACGTGAGGCAGGTGCGGAAGCTCGCCGGGCTCGCGCAGCGGCCGTTCGGCGTGATCCTGGGCCTGCGCCTGCGGGCGGACGAGCCGGCCGAGGACGTCGCGCGGCGCGTGCGGGAGTGCGCGCCGGACATGGTGGTCGTGGAGGCGGCCCGGCCGGAGGCGCCGGGCGGCACGGGGCGGCCGTGGGACTGGACGCGGGTGCGTGAGCTCGACCTGCCGGTGCCGGTCCTCCTCGCGGGGGGCCTCACGCCGGAGAACGTGGCCGAGGCCCTCGAGGCGGCGCGGCCGTACGGCGTCGACGTCTCCAGCGGGGTGGAGACGGACGGGGCGAAGGATCCGGACAAGATCCGCCGCTTCGTGGCGGCGGTGCGGGATTGGGAGCGAGACCATGGCGCGGACGGCCCTTGACGCGATCGAACGGCGATTCGGCCGCTTCGGCGGCCGCTACGTGCCGGAGACGCTGATTCCGGCGCTCGACGAGCTCACGGAGGCCTACGCCGACGCGAAGGCGGACCCGGGCTTCCAGGCGGAGCTCGACCGCCTGCTGCGCGAGTACGTGGGGCGCCCGACGCCGCTGTACGAGGCGCGGCGCCTGTCGGCGGCGCTGGGCGGGCGCGCGCGCGTGTTTCTCAAGCGCGAGGACCTCAACCACACCGGCGCGCACAAGATCAACAACGCCATCGGCCAGGCGCTGCTGGCCGCGCGCCTCGGCAAGCGGCGCATCACGGCGGAGACCGGCGCCGGCCAGCACGGCGTGGCAACGGCCACCGCTGCGGCGCTCCTGGGGCTTGAGTGCGAGGTCTTCATGGGCGAGGAAGACATGCGGCGCCAGGAGCTGAACGTCTTCCGAATGGAGCTTCTCGGCGCGCGCGTGATTCCAGTGGCCTCGGGCACGCGCACGCTGAAGGACGCGACGAACGAGGCGATCCGCGACTGGGTCACGCACGTGCGCACGACGCACTACGTGATCGGCTCCGTCGTTGGTCCGCACCCGTATCCGGCCATGGTGCGCGACTTTCAGAGCGTCATCGGCCGGGAGGCGCGCCGCCAGGTTCTCGAGCTGGCGGGCCGGTTGCCGGACGCGCTCGTCGCGTGCGTAGGCGGCGGGAGCAACAGCATGGGGCTGTTCCACCCGTTCAAGGACGACGCCAGCGTGCGCATGTACGGCGTGGAGGCGGCGGGCGAGGGCCTCCACACCGGACGCCACGCCGCCACGCTGACCGCGGGCCGCTTCGGCGTGCTCCACGGCGCGGCGAGCTACCTCCTGCAGGACGAGGACGGCCAGGTCCTGCCGGCGCACTCCATCTCCGCCGGCCTCGACTATCCCGGCGTGGGCCCGGAGCACGCGCACTTCAAGGAGACCGGCCGGGCAACGTACCTCGCCGTGACGGACGGCGAAGCGATTTGGGGGCTGGAGCTCCTCTCGCGCACGGAGGGCATCATCCCCGCGCTCGAGAGCGCGCACGCCATCGCGGCCCTGCCGCGCATCCTGCCGGAGCTGCCGGAGGGCGCGGTCGTCGTCGTCTGCCTCTCCGGCCGCGGCGACAAGGACATGCCGCAGGTGGCGGCGGCGCGGCGGGCCGGGCGAGCGCCCGCGGGGATCGGCGCCACCGGCGGGCACGGCGCCACGGAGGCGGATCGCGCTGGCGCGGCGCAGGATCGCGCCGCGACGCACGGGGGCGGCGCCCGATGACGCGCCTCGCGGCCATGTTCGAACGTCTCATGGCGCGCGGCGAGCGCGCGCTGATCGCCTACCTCGCCGTCGGAGACCCGGACCTGCCCACGTCCCTCGCGGCGGCGCGCGCGATGCTCGCGAACGGCGCCGACGCGCTGGAGCTGGGCGTGCCGTACTCCGACCCGCTGGCGGACGGCCCGGCCATCCAGGCCGCGGGCCAGCGCGCGCTCGCGGCCGGCTTCCGCCTGGGCTGGCTCTTCGAGGCAATCCGCGCGCTGCGCGCGGAATCGGACGCGCCCCTCGCCGTGATGACCTACGTCAACCCGGTGCTGCAGGCGGGCCCGGACGGCTTCGTCGAGCAGGTGCGGGACGCGGGCGGCGACGCGCTCATCGTCCCCGACCTGCCTGCGGACGAGGCGACGGAACTGGCCGCCGCCTGCCGGCGGGCGGGCCTCGACTTCGTCCCGTTCGTCGCCCCGACCAGCACGCCGGAGCGAATGGCGGCGGCGGACGCCGTCGGCAGCGGCTTCGTCTACTGCGTCTCCGTGACGGGCGTGACGGGCGCGCGTGCGGAGATGCCCGCGGAGCTCCCGGAGTTTCTTGAGCGGGTGCGACGCCACGTGCGGTTGCCGCGCGCCGTGGGGTTCGGCGTGTCCCGGCCGGAGCAGGCGCGCGCAGTTGCGGTGCACGCGGAGGGCGTGATCGTGGGGAGCGCGCTCGTGGAGCGGATCGCCGAAGGTGGGGGCGCGGCGGCGGTGGCGGCGCGGGTCGGCGCGCACGTCGCGGCCCTCAAGGCGGCGCTGCGGCCGGCGCCGGAGAATTCGGCCGGAGCCGCGGCGCCTCCGGGAGAGGCACCGGCCGTCTCGTGACGCCGCCGTGTCGCCAAGGGAAGCGGCCGCTGCGCAGACCTATTGACAGCTGAGGCGAGGCGGGGGTACCATTCGCGCAAACCCCATCCGAAACCGAAGAGCGGAAGCCAGTAGGCGGCGGGCCATCCGCGCCCAGAGAGCCGGCGGCCGGTGCGAGCCGGACCGGATCCGTCGCCGAACTACCTCCGCGAGGGCGTCCCTGAACCCCGGCGCGCCGCGCGCGCCGGGACGGCCGTCGAGGGCGGGAGCCCCGGCCGGCCAAGTAAGGGCGACGGTGTCCCCCGTTACCATGGGAGCCGGCGGTGATGGCCGCCGGGCAGAGAGAGCGCCGCCCCGCGGCGCTAAGAAGGGTGGTACCGCGGATTTGCCTCCGTCCCTTTGGGCGGAGGTTTTTTTATCGCCGAGGAGGTTGGGCCATGATCGTCGTCATGCGGTGGGACGCAACGGACGAGCACATCCAGGACGTCGAGCGGCGACTCGCCGAGCTGGGCTTCACGGCGCACGTGTCGCGGGGCAAGGAGCGCACGGTGATCGGCGCCGTCGGCGATCGGCCGCCGGATCCGGACGCGATGGGGCTGGAGTCGCTGCCGGGCGTGGAGCGGGTCATGCTGGTGCAGCACGCGTTCAAGCTCGCGAGCCGGGAGTTCCGCGCGGAGCCGTCCCGAGTGCGGGTGGGCGACGTCGTCCTCGGCGGGGAGGAGGTCGTCGTCATCGCCGGGCCGTGCGCCGTGGAGAACCGGGAGCAGATCCTGGAGACGGCCGCGGCCGTCAAGCGCGCAGGCGCGCGCATGCTCCGGGGCGGGGCCTTCAAGCCCCGCACGTCGCCGTACAGCTTTCAGGGGCTCGAGGAGGACGGGTTGAAGCTTCTCGCGGAGGCTCGGGAGCGCACGGGCCTGCCGATCGTGACGGAGGTCATGAGCCCGGAGACGGTGCCGCTCGTGGCCGCGTACGCGGACATGCTGCAGATCGGCGCGCGGAACATGCAGAACTTCCCGCTGCTCCGCGCGGTGGGGCGCGTCGGCCGGCCGGTGATGTTGAAGCGCGGTCCCTCGGCCACCATCGAAGAGTGGCTGCAGGCGGCCGAGTACATCCTCGCGGCCGGGAACGACCAGGTCGTCCTCTGCGAGCGGGGGATCCGCACGTTCGAGACGGCGACGCGGAACACGCTGGACCTGAACGCCGTGCCGGTGTTGAAGGAGTGGACGCACCTGCCGGTCGTCGTCGATCCGAGCCACGGCACGGGCAAGTGGCGCCTCGTGAAGCCGATGGCCCTGGCGGCGATCGCGGCCGGCGCGGACGCGCTGATCGTCGAGGTGCACCCGCAGCCGGCGCGGGCGCTGTCCGACGGGTCGCAGTCGCTCACGCCGAAGCGGTTCGCGGAGCTCATGCGCGAGGCGGCGGCCGTGGCCGGCGCCGTCGGGCGGCGGCTGGATCTGCCGGAAGGGGCGTGGGCGCCGGCGGGCGAGGACGGCCGGGGCGCCGGCCGCTCGGACGATGGTGCGGCGCCTGCGGCGGGGAGCCGGGCTGCGGACGCGGCCGCGAGCGCGCGGTGAACGCCGCGCGGGGGACAGCGTCCGAGGCGACGACCGTCGCCATCTGGGGCCCCGGGCTCATCGGCGGGTCGCTGGGCATGGCGCTCGTCCAGGCCGGGGGCTACCGGGTGCTGGCCGCCGCGCGCTCGCCGGAGCGCGCCGAAGCGGCCGTGCGCGCCGGCGCCGCGCACGAGGCGGCGCCGCTGGAGCGCGCGGCGGGCGAGGCGGACGTCGTCGTCCTGTGCGCGCCGCTGGCCGCCGTGGTGGGCGCCGTGGCGGAGGTGCGGCGTCGCGCGCGGCCGGACGCCGTGGTGACGGATGTCGCCGGGCTCAAGGCGCCGGTGCACGAGGCGGCGGAGGCCGCAGAGGCGGCGGACGCCGGCGGGGGCGTCGCGGCGTTCGTCGGCGGCCACCCGATGGCCGGCCGCGAGCGCGGCGGCCTCGAGAACGCGCGGGCCGACCTGTTCCGCGGCGCCATGTGGGTCCTCACCGCCCGGGACCCGGCGCGCGCCGCGGCCACCCCCGCCGGACGCCGCCTGGAGGCGCTCGCACGCGCCGCCGGCGCCGCGCCGCTGTGGACCACGCCGGAGGCGCACGACGCGGCCGCCGCGCTCGCGTCCCACGTGCCGCAGGCGCTCGCCACGGCGGCCATGCGCGCGTTCGACGCGGCGGCCCGGGACCGGCCGCTGGCCCGCCGCCTGGCCGCCGGCGGCCTGCGCGACACGACGCGCTTGGCCGCAAGCCCGGCCGACATCTGGGTCGACGTGCTCACGCGGAACGCCGCGCACGTGTGCGAAGGCCTCGACCGCGTCATCGCCGAGATCTCGGCGCTGCGCGACATGATCGCGCGGGGCGACGCGGCCGGTCTCGCGGCGTCTTTCGACGCGGCCGGGGACGCCCGGCGGCGGCTGGCCGCCGAGAAGGGGTGGGATCGCTGATGGCGGGCCACGGGGAGAGAACGGACTTCGGCGACGCGCTCGTGGTGCCTCCGGCGGCCGGACCGTTCGAAGCCACCCTCGAGGTCCCCGGCGACAAGTCGATCACGCACCGCGCGATCCTCCTCGGCGCCGTGGCGGAGGGGGCGACGGTGATCGAACGGCCGCTCGACGCGGCCGACACGCGAAGCTCCGTCGCGGTGGCGCGGGCGCTCGGCGCGGAGGTGGAGACGCCGCCCGGCGGGCCATGGGTCGTCCGACCGCGGCCGGACGGGCCGGCGGAGCCGGAGGACGTCATCGATTGCGGCAATTCCGGCACGACGCTGCGCCTCTCCGCCGGGTTGCTCGCCGGTTACGACCTCTTCGCCTCCCTCACCGGTGACGCATCCCTCCGCCGCCGGCCCATGGCGCGCGTCGTCGAGCCGCTCCGCCGCATGGGTGCGCGCATCGACGGCCGCGAGGGCGGGCGGTGGGCGCCGCTCTCCATCCGTGGCGGCCGCCTGCGCGGCATCGAGTGGACGAGCCCGGTCGCGAGCGCGCAGGTGAAGTCGGCCATCCTCCTCGCCGGCCTGCGGGCCCGCGGCCGCACGGCCGTGACGGAGCCGTCCGCCTCGCGTGACCACACAGAACGCATGCTGGCGGCGTTCGGCGCGCGCGTCGCAAGGGACGAGGGGCCGGACGGCGCCGTCACCGTCGCCGTCGACGGCGGCGCCCGGCTGCGCGGCCAGCGCGTCGTGGTGCCGGGGGATATCTCGTCCGCCGCGTTCTTCTTCGTCGCCGCGGCGATCGTGCCGGGCAGCGCCGTCACCGTGCGCGGCGTCGGCGTCAACCCGACGCGCAGCGGGGTGCTCGACGCGCTGCGCATGGCCGGCGCTCAGGTGGAGCTTCGTGAGGAGCGCGTCGTCGCCGGCGAGCCGGTGGCCGATGTCACCGTGCGGGCCCCGGACGGCGGCCTGCGGCCCTTCGAGATCGCGGGCGGCCTCGTCCCGCGCCTCGTCGACGAAGTGCCCGTCCTCGCCGTCCTCGCCCTCGCGGCCGGTGGCCGCAGCCGCTTCCGCGACTGCGGCGAGCTGCGCGTGAAGGAGAGCGATCGGCTCGCCGTCATGGCCGCCCAGCTTTCCCGTCTGGGCGCGGATGTGGAGGAGACGCCGCACGGGCTCGTCGTGCGGGGCGGGCGAAGGCTTTCGGGCGGCCGCGTCTCGGCCTGCGGCGACCACCGCGTCGCGATGGCCCTGGCCGTGGCCGGTCTTCTCTGCCGGGAGCCGGTCCACGTGGAGGGAGCCGGGGCCGTGCGCATCTCCTTTCCCGGGTTCGCGGCGTCCTTCGCGGCGCTGCGGGGCGAGGACCAACCGGTCTGACCTCGATGCGCGTGGTCCGTCGCGCGCGGTGAAGGATCAGAAGGTCAGCACTTCGTCGGCCATGCCGGGGTGCAGCGCGGCGTTGATCCCCGCCGCCAGCACGCGGGACATGTCGTCGATGATCACGTCGATCTCCTTGGGCGTGACCATGAGATCGCCGACGGTCGGGGAGAGCACCTCCTCGATGAGGCGGTTCTTCTCTTCGGGTGAGAAGTGCCGGAAGCAGTCCCCGAAGCCCGGCCGGCTGCGCAGCGACTCGATCAGGAGATCCACCGTGTCGCTGGCGATCGTGAAGGCGTGGACGACCGTCGGCACGCCGATCGCCACGACCCAGTCCACGCCCAGCGTTTCGCGATGGATGCCGCCGCGATCGTTGCCCACCCCGGAGCCGGGCCGGATGCCGGTGTCCGCCAGCTGGATCGTGCTGCAGATGCGCCGGATGCTGCGCGCCGCCAGGGCGTCGATGGCCAGGACGGCGTCGGGCCGGATCTCCTTGACGATGCCCGCGATGATGTCCGTCGTCTCGATGCCCGTGAGCCCCAGGACGCCCGGCGCGATCGCGGACACGGGGCGCAGGCGCCCGCGCAGGTCGGCCGGCACCTGGTTCTGGAGGTGCCTCGTGACGAGCAGGTTGTCGACGACGCGGGGCCCGAGGGCATCCGGGGTCGCGTTCCAGTTGCCAAGCCCCACGACGAGAACGTGCGCGTCCGGCGGGATGGGCATCATGTGCCGGATCTCGTCCGCGAGGGCGCGCGCGACCTGCCCCTGCATGGCGCGGTCCCGGTTCCGCACCCCGGGCGTGTCGAGCGTCACGTAGTGCCCGCGCGCCTTCCCCGTCGCGCGCTCGCCTTCTTCGTTCAGCACCTCGACCCGGTGAACGACGACGTCGCCGTGGCGCCGTTCCTCCACGCGCACGCCGGGCAGCTGGCCGAGCCCCTGCTGCGCGTGCTGCGTCGCCTCGAGCGCGAGATCGGTGCGCAGTTCGCCGATCGACGGCCGC
>JADGHN010000011.1 GCA_019683875.1 Clostridia bacterium | reverse complement strand
GGGGGGCGAAGGCCAATGGCCAAGCAGAAGTTTGAGCGCACAAAGCCGCACGTGAACATCGGGACGATCGGTCACGTGGACCACGGGAAGACGACGTTGACGGCGGCGATCACGCTGGTGCTGTCGAAGCAGGGGCACGCGGAGTTCCGTCCGTACGACCAGATCGACAACGCTCCGGAGGAGAAGGAGCGTGGGATCACGATCAACACGAGCCACGTGGAGTACGAGACGGAGAAGCGTCACTACGCGCACGTGGACTGCCCGGGGCACGCGGACTACATCAAGAACATGATCACGGGCGCGGCGCAGATGGACGGGGCGATTCTGGTGGTGTCGGCGGCGGACGGGCCGATGCCGCAGACGCGGGAGCACATTCTTTTGGCGCGACAGGTGGGCGTGCCGGCGATCGTGGTGTTTTTGAACAAGTGCGACATGGTGGACGACCCGGAGCTTTTGGAGCTTGTGGAGCTGGAAGTGCGTGAGCTTCTGTCGAGCTACGAGTTTCCGGGCGACGAGGTTCCGGTGATCCGGGGGTCGGCGCTGAAGGCGCTTGAGGGCGACGCGGAGTACGAGAAGAAGATTCTCGAGCTGATGGACGCGGTGGACAACTACATTCCGACGCCGGTGCGGGACGTGGATAAGCCGTTCCTGATGCCGGTGGAGGACGTGTTCACGATCACGGGGCGGGGCACGGTGACGACGGGCCGCGTGGAGCGCGGCAAGGTGAAGGTTGGGGACGAAGTCGAGATCGTGGGTTTGGCGGATAAGCCGCGGAAGACCGTGGTGACGGGCGTGGAGATGTTCCGCAAGCTGCTGGATGAGGCAGTGGCGGGGGACAACATCGGGACGCTTTTGCGCGGGATCGACAAGAACGACGTGGAACGGGGCCAGGTGCTGGCGAAGCCGGGGTCGATCAACCCGCACACGGTGTTCGACGCGGAAGTGTACGTGCTGACGAAGGAAGAGGGCGGGCGGCACACGCCGTTCTTCAACGGGTACCGGCCGCAGTTCTACTTTCGGACGACGGACGTGACGGGGACGATCCACCTGCCGGAGGGCGTGGAGATGGTGATGCCCGGGGATAACGTGAAGATGCGGGTGGAGCTGATCACGCCGATCGCGATCGAAGAGGGGCTGCGCTTCGCGATCCGCGAGGGCGGCCGCACGGTCGGCGCCGGCGTCGTCACCAAGATCGAGAAGTAACGCGCGAAGGGGGTATGCCGCGTTGGCTGGCCAGAAGATTCGCATCCGCTTGCGCGCGTTCGACCACGGCGTGCTGGACCAGTCCGCCACGAAGATCGTGGAGACGGCCCGTCGCACGGGCGCGACCGTCGCCGGGCCCGTGCCGCTTCCCACGGAGAAGAGCATCTTCACGGTGCTGACGGCGCCGAACGGCGAGAAGGACATTCGCGAGCAGTTCGAGATGCGCACGCACAAGCGGCTGATCGACATCCTCGACCCGACGCCCAAGACGGTCGACGCGCTCATGCGGCTCGACCTTCCGGCGGGCGTCGACATCGAGATCAAGCTGTAGGCGGGGGAGGACCATGGCAAAAGGCATTCTGGGCAAAAAGCTCGGCATGACGCAGATCTTCGACGACCAAGGCCGCGCTGTGCCCGTGACCGTGATCGAAGCCGGACCCTGCCCCGTGGTGCTGGTGCGCACGGTCGAGCGGGACGGTTATGAGGCGGTGCAGCTGGGCTTCGGCGAGATCAAGCCCTCGCGCTTGAACAAGCCGGAGCGCGGGCACTTGGCCAAACGGAACATCCCGCCCGTGCGCACGCTGAAGGAATTCCGCTGGTCGGGCGAGCTGCCCGCGGAGGGCGACGTCATCCGCGTCGACATCTTCCAGAGCGGCGACCGCGTCCACGTCACCGGCATCAGCCGGGGCAAGGGGTTTGCGGGCGTCGTCAAGCGCTGGCACTCCGGACGCGGTCCGATGAGCCACGGCTCGAAGTACCACCGCCGCGTGGGCTCCATGGGCGCTTCGTCCTTCCCGTCCCGCGTGTTCAAGGGCAAGCACATGCCGGGGCACATGGGCAACGAGCGCGTCACCGTGCGAAACCTGGAAGTCGTCCGCGCGGATCCGGAGCGGAACCTGCTCCTGGTCAAGGGTGCGGTGCCGGGCGCCAGGGGCTCGACGGTGATCATCCGCGCGGCTGCGGATCGATAGGGAGCGAGTTCGACATGCCAAAGGCAGCGTTGTACAACGTGAACGGCGAGGCGCTCGGCGAGATCGAGCTGCCCGAGTCGGTGTTCGGGCAGCCGGTCAACCGCGCGCTCATGAAGCAGGCCGTCGAAGTGTATGCGGCCAACCAGCGCCAGGGCACGCACGCGACGCGCACGCGCGGCATGGTCAGCGGCGGCGGCCGCAAGCCCTGGCGGCAGAAGCACACGGGCCGCGCGCGTCAGGGGAGCATCCGCGCGCCGCACTGGCGGCACGGCGGCGTCGTCTTCGGCCCGCACCCGCGCGACTATCGCCTGTCCATCCCCAAGAAGATGCGCCGGCGCGCGCTGGCGAGCGCGCTTTCCGCTCGCGCGAGCGACGGCGGGGTGGTCGTCGTCGAGGGGCTGGGCTTCGACAAGCCGCAGACGAAGCAGCTCGTGCGGCTGTTGGAGAAGCTGCCGCACGTCGGTCACCGCACGCTCGTTGTGACGGCGAGCCACGACCCGAACGTGTACCTGTCGGGGCGGAACGTGGAAGGCGTCACCGTCCGGGCGGCGGCCGACCTGAACACGTATGAGGTGCTGCAGCACAGCGACCTCGTCATCGCCAAGGACGCGCTGGCGCGGATGGAAGAGGTGCTGGCCCGATGAACAAGCACGACGTGATCATCCGCCCGATCATCACGGAACAGAGCATGGCGGGGTTGCAGGACCAGAAGTACACGTTCGAGGTGGCGCGCAACGCCACCAAGACGCAGATCAAGGACGCGATCCAGGAGATTTTCAAGGTCAAGGTGCTCAAGGTGAACACCCTGCGCACGCCGGGCAAGACGCGGCGCATGGGGAAGTACGTGGGGCGTACGCCGGAGACGAAGAAGGCGATCGTGACGCTCGCCCCCGGCAGCCGCATCGAATTTTTCGAGGGCTTGATCTAGTCCGGCCGAGGGAGGGAATGCCATGGCGATCAAAAAGTTCAAGCCGACTTCACCGGGACGCCGTCAGATGACGGTGTTGAAGACGCCTGGGCTGGCCCCGAACGAACCCGAGCGCCGGCTGGTCGAGCCGCTCAAGAAGCAGGCCGGCCGCAACAACCAGGGGCGCATCACGGTGCGTCACCGCGGCGGCGGCCACAAGCGGCTGTACCGCGTCATCGACTTCAAGCGCGACAAGGACGGGATCCCGGCGAAGGTCGCGTCCATCGAGTACGACCCGAACCGCTCCGCGAACATCGCGCTCCTGCACTACGCGGACGGCGAGAAGCGCTACATCCTCGCCCCTGTGGGGCTGAACGTGGGCGACATCGTCGAGTCCGGCGAGAACGCCGACATCCGCCCCGGGAACGCGCTGCCGCTGTCGCGGATCCCGCTGGGCACGACGATCCACAACGTGGAGCTGTACCCCGGCCGCGGCGGCCAGCTCGCGCGCGCGGCGGGCGCGGAGGCGCAGCTCGTGGCCAAGGAGGGCGACTACGCCCACGTGCGGCTTCCGTCAAGCGAGGTCCGCCTCATCCGGCTGGAGTGCCGCGCCACCATCGGCCAGGTCGGCAACCTTGACCATGAGAACGTGAAGATCGGCAAGGCGGGCCGCAGGCGCTGGCTGGGCATCCGCCCGACGGTGCGCGGCTCGGTGATGAACCCGGTCGACCACCCGCACGGCGGCGGCGAGGGCAAGGCGCCCATCGGGCGCCCGCACCCGGTCACGCCGTGGGGCAAGCCGGCGCTGGGCAAGCGCACGAGGAAGCGGAAGAATCCGACCGACAAGTACATCGTCCGTCCTCGCAAGAGGAGCTAAGGAGGGGGGCGTAGCGTGTCTCGAAGCCGGAAGAAGGGCCCGTACGTCGACCCGAACCTCATGCGGAAGATCGAGGCCCTCAACGCGAACAACGAAAAGCGCGTGATCCGTACGTGGGCCCGTGCCAGCACGATCGTCCCCGAAATGGTCGGGCACACGATCGCCGTCCATGACGGCCGCAAGCACGTGCCCGTGTACATCACGGAAGACATGGTCGGCCACAAGCTCGGGGAGTTCGCGCCGACGCGGACGTTCCGCGGCCACGGGGACCACACCGAGCGCTCGACCGCACTGAAGTGAAGGAGGCGATGGCAATGGCGAACACCGGACCGGCGCTCGAAGCCCGCGCAAGGGCCAGCCACGTGCACATCGCCCCGAACAAGGTGCGGATCGTGCTCGACCTGGTCCGCGGCAAGAGCGTCGAGGAAGCTCAGGCCATCCTGCGCTTCACCCCGAAGCGCGCCGCGCGGATCGTTTCAAAGCTGGTGAAGTCGGCCGCGGCGAACGCCGTCAACAACTACCACATGGACGAGGACCGGCTGTACATCGCGGAGGCGTTCGCGGACGGCGGTCCCGTGATGAAGCGGATCCAGCCGCACATGCGCGGACAGGCGTTCCCGATCCTGCGCCGGACATCGCACATCACCGTCGTCCTGCGCGAAAGGGAGGAGAGCTGAGATGGGCCAGAAGATCCATCCGAAGGGCCTGCGGCTCGGCATCATCCGCGACTGGGACGCGCGCTGGTACGCCGACAAGAACTACGCTGAGCTTCTCCACGAGGACCTTGAGATCCGGGACTACGTGAAGAAGCAGTTCAAGGACGCCGGCGTCTCCCGCGTGGAGATCGAGCGTGCGGCGAACCGCTTGAAGGTGACGATCCACACGGCGAAGCCGGGCATGGTCATCGGCCGCGGCGGCACGGAAGTGGAGAACCTCCGCCAGGAGCTGGAGCGTCGCACCGGCAAGCAGGTCAATGTGAACATCGTGGAGATCAAGAATCCGGAGCTGGACGCGCAGCTCGTGGCCGAGGGCGTCGCCCTGCAGCTTGAGCGGCGCGTCGCGTTCCGCCGCGCCATCAAGCAGGCGGCGCAGCGGGCCATGCGCAGCCGCGCGCTGGGCGTCAAGATCATGGTCTCGGGCCGTCTCGGCGGAGCGGAGATGAGCCGCACGGAGTGGACGGCCGAGGGCTCGGTGCCGCTCCACACGCTCCGCGCGGACATCGACTACGGTTTCGCGGAAGCGTTCACCACGTACGGCCAGATCGGCGTCAAGGTGTGGATCTACAAGGGCGAGGTCCTGCCGAAGGCTCGCAGGGCCGGCGCGGCGCCGGAGGGCGAGGCCGTCCACGCCGAAGAGGGGGTTTCCTGACATGCTGATGCCCAAGCGCGTCAAGTGGCGCCGTCAGCATCGCGGCCGCATGAAGGGCATGGCGACGCGCGGCACCGAGGTCATCTACGGCGAGTACGGGCTTGAGGCGCTCGAACCGGCGTGGATCACCGACCGCCAGATCGAGGCGGCGCGCGTGGCCCTCACGCGCCACATCCGCCGCGGCGGCAAGGTCTGGATCAAGATTTTCCCGGATAAGCCGGTCACGAAGAAGCCGGCCGAAACCCGCATGGGCAGCGGCAAGGGCGCGCCGGACCACTGGGTGGCCGTCGTGAAGCCGGGCCGGATCCTCTTCGAGTTGGCCGGGGTGCCGGAAGACGTGGCCCGGGAGGCCATGCGCCTTGCCGGCCACAAGTTGCCGATCAAGACGCGGTTCGTGAAGCGCGATTCGGGTGGTGAGGCTCGTGAAGGCTAGGGACATCGCGGAGTTGACCGATGAAGAGCTGGCCCGGAAGGTGCTCGATCTGAAGGCGGAGCTCTTCAACCTGCGGTTCCAGAAGGCCACGGGCCAGCTTGACAACCCGATGCGCCTGCGCGAGGTGCGCCGCGACATCGCGCGCGTGTTGACGATCCAGCGGCAGCGTGAGCTCCGCCGGCAGCAGGGGAGGGGGTAAAGGGACATGGCGAACGGAACGAGCGGCCGCGGCCACCGGAAGACTCGCGTCGGCACGGTGGTCAGCAACAAGATGGACAAAACCGTGGTCGTCGCCGTCGAGACGCTGGCCACCCACCCTCTCTACGGCAAGCGCGTGCGCCGCACCAAGAAGTTCAAGGCGCACGATGAAGCCAACGAGTGCCAGGTGGGCGATCGGGTGCGCATCGAGGAAACGCGTCCCCTTTCGCGCGAGAAGCGCTGGCGCGTGACCCAAATTCTGGAACGGGCCAAGTAAGGCACGGAGGGGGCTCAAGCCATGATTCAGGCGCAGACGCACCTGGCCGTGGCCGACAACACGGGCGCCAAGGAGCTCATGGTCATCAAGGTGCTCGGCGGCTCCAAGCGGCGGTACGCGAACATCGGCGACGTCGTGGTGTGCTCGGTGAAGTCGGCCCAGCCGGGCGGCATGGTGAAAAAGGGCGACGTGGTTCGGGCGGTCATCGTGCGCTCCGTGAAGGGCGTGCGCCGTCCGGACGGGTCGTACATCAAGTTCGACGAGAACGCCGGCGTGGTGCTTCGCGACGACAAGGAACCGCGCGGCACCCGCATCTTCGGTCCGGTTGCGCGCGAGTTGCGCGAAAAGGAATTCACGCGCATCATCTCGCTGGCGCCGGAAGTGCTCTAGGGGAGGAGTTGAGCCATGGCGTTGCGCAAGATCGGCGCGAACCGCGGCCGCCGGCCGGTCCCGAAGATGACGGTGTGCACGGGCGACACGGTCGTCGTCATCTCCGGCAAGGACCGCGGCAAGCGCGGCAAGGTGTTGCGCGTCCTGCCCCAGGAGCAGCGGGTCGTCGTCGAGGGTGTGAACATCGTCAAGAAGCACACCAAGCCGAACCCGCCGAAGGTGATGCAGGGCGGCATCATCGAACAGGAGGCGCCCATCCACCGTTCCAACGTGATGGTCGTCTGCCGCAGCTGCAACGAGCCGACGCGCGTGGGCAAGACCGTTTTGGAGGACGGCACGCGCGCCCGCAAGTGCCGGAAATGCGGCGAGATTCTCGATCGGTAGGCGCCGGATCCGCGGCCGCGAGGCCGAATACCGAGAGCGCGAAGGCGACAGGCACCGGCATCCGCCCCGCGTGAGCACGCCCCCGGCCTGGATGGCCGGGTGAAGCGAGCACTCACGGGGCGCAGCGAACCCGGTCCATCCAGGCCGGGGGCGTCCCGGGTGAAGCGAGCACTCACGGGGCGCAGCGAGCCCGGTCCATGCGGGCCGGGGGGGGGCGCCCCGGGCGAAGCGAGCACGGACGGGGCGCAGCGAGCCCGGTCCATGCGGGCCGGAGGCCGCCTTCGGAACGCTCGGCAGGAGGATGCGAGCATGGCAGAGCTGCAGGCGCGGTACCGCGACGTCGCGGTGCCGGAGTTGCGGAAAAAGTTTGGTTACCAGAACATCATGCAGGTTCCGCGCATCGTGAAGGTCACGATCAACATGGGCGTCGGCGACGCGATCCAGAACCCGAAGCTCCTGGATGCCGCCGTCAACGAGCTCATGGCGATCACCGGCCAGAAGCCGGTCGTCACGCGGGCGAAGAAGTCCATCGCGGCGTTCAAGCTGCGCGCAGGCATGCCGATCGGCGCGAAGGTGACCTTGCGCGGGGAACGCATGTGGGACTTTCTTGAGAAGCTCTTTTTCGTCGCGCTGCCGCGCGTGCGCGACTTCCACGGCATTTCGCCGGACAGTTTCGACGGCCGTGGCAACTACAGCCTCGGTCTCAAGGAGCAGTTGATCTTTCCGGAGATCGATTACGACCTCGTGGAGAAGATCCGCGGCATGGACGTCACCATCGTGACGACCGCGAAGACGGATGAAGAGGCCCGAGAGCTTCTGCGGCTCCTGGGCGCGCCGTTCGCCGCCTGACAACATCACGGCCTGCGGGATGGCAGGCTGGCGGGAGGGTTACCGTGGCGAGAAAAGCGTTGATCGAAAAGGCGAAGCGCCGCCCCAAGTTCCGGGTGCGGCAGCGCAACCGGTGCAAGCGCTGCGGCCGTCCGCGCGGGTACATCCGGCGGTTCGGCCTGTGCCGGCACTGCTTCCGGGAGCTGGCGCATCAGGGCGTCCTGCCCGGTGTCAAGAAGGCCAGCTGGTAGAAAGGAGGGGACGCCATGAGCATGACCGATCCGATCGCGGACATGTTGACGCGCATTCGCAACGCCAACACGGTGCGGCGCGCGTCCGTCGACATCCCGGGCTCCAAGGTGAAGCGCGCCATCGCGCAGATCCTCAAGGACGAGGGCTTCATCGAGGGGTACCAGTGGATCGACGACGGCAAGCAGGGCACGATTCGCATCTTTCTCAAGTACAACGACCGCGAGCGGGTGATCACCGGCCTGCGCCGCATCTCCAAGCCGGGCCTGCGCGTCTACGTCGGCCGCGACGAAATCCCGCGCGTGCTCGGCGGTCTCGGCATCGCCGTCCTCTCCACATCCAAGGGGATCATGACGGATAAGCAGGCGCGGCGCGAGGGCGTCGGCGGCGAGGTCCTCTGCTACATCTGGTGACGAGGAGGCACACGACATGTCGCGAGTTGGGAGACAGCCGATCCCCGTGCCCCCCGGCGTCACCGTGAAGCTGGAGGGCCGGCGGGTCACGGTGAAGGGGCCGCAGGGCGAACTTTCGCACGAGGTGCCGGAGCGCATCTCCGTCGTCCAGGAGGATGGCAAGCTCCTGGTGCGCCGCGAGGACGACGAGCGCACCACGCGCGCGCTCCACGGCCTGACGCGCTCGCTCCTGGCCAACATGGTCACCGGCGTGACGGCCGGCTTCAGCAAGACGCTCGAACTCGTCGGGACCGGGTACCGCGCCAGCAAGCAGGGCAACAAGCTCGTTCTGGCGGTCGGCTTCTCGCACCCGGTCGAGCTGGATCCGCCGGCCGGGATCACGATCGACGTGCCGGCGCCGAACACGATCGTCGTCAAGGGCGCCGACAAGCAGGCGGTGGGCCAGGTCGCGGCGCGCATCCGCGAGGTGCGCCCGCCGGAACCGTACCTGGGCAAGGGCATCCGCTACCAGGGCGAGCGCATCCGTCGCAAGGTCGGCAAGACCGGCAAATAATCGTTTCGGACGGTGAATGGCATGCAGAGTCGGGAAGAAGCGCGCCGCCGCCGTCACCGGCGGGTGCGCAAGCGGGTCTTCGGCACGGAAGAGCGGCCCCGGCTGAACGTCTTCCGTTCCGGGAAGCACATCTACGCGCAGGTGATCGACGACAACCGCGGCCACACGCTTGTCGCGGCCTCCTCGCTGGAGCCCGAGTTGCGCGGCCGCGTCAAGGGCTCGACCGTCGACGGCGCGCGCGCCGGCGGCCAGCTGGTGGCCCAGCGGGCGCTTGCGGCGGGGATCCGGAAGGTGGTCTTCGATCGCGGAGGCTATCTCTACCACGGGCGCGTGAAGGCTCTTGCGGACGCCGCCCGTGAGGCCGGCCTGGAGTTCTAGAAAGGGGGGTGACGATGGCGAAGCCGAGAATCGACGCGGACCAGCTCGGCGAACTGGAGGAGAAGGTCGTCTCGATCAACCGCGTGGCGAAGGTCTATTATGGCGGGCGCCGCTTCAGCTTCACCGCGCTCGTCGTGGTGGGCGATCGCAACGGTCACGTCGGCGCCGGCATCGGCAAGGCTCAGGAAATCCCGGATGCCATCCGCAAAGGCGTGGCGGCCGCCAAGAAGAACATGATCGAGGTCCCGATCGTCGGCACGACGATCCCGCATCAGGTGGAAGCCCAGGTGGGGGCCGGGCACGTGCTGTTGAAGCCTGCCTCGCCCGGTACCGGGATCATCGCCGGCGGCGCGGTGCGCGCCGTGCTGGAGCTTGCCGGCGTGCACGACATCTTGACGAAGTCGCTCGGTAGCTCGAACCCGTACAACGTCACGTGGGCCACCCTTGAGGGCCTGCGCCGGCTCAAGCGGGCCGAGGACGTGGCGCGCTTGCGCGGCAAGCCCGTGGAAGAACTGCTGGGCTAAAGGAGAGGAGTGGGCCACATGGCGACAGGTCTGCACAACTTGGGCGAGGGCCTGGGGCACAAGCGCCGCAAGCGCGTGGGCCGCGGCATCGGCTCGGGTCATGGCAAGACGTCCGGCCGCGGGCAGAAGGGCCAGCTGGCCCGGTCCGGGGGCGGCAAGGGACCCGGCTTCGAAGGCGGCCAGACGCCGCTCGTCGGCCGCGTTCCGATCCGCGGCTTCAACAACAAGCGCTTCGCGACGAAGTTCGCGTGCGTCAACGTGCGCGACCTGAACCGGTTCGAGGCGGGGAGCACGGTCACCCCCGAGGACCTGAAGAAGGCCGGGATTTTGAAGAAGCTCGAAGATGGGGTCAAGGTGCTCGGCGAGGGCGAGATCGATCGTCCCTTGACCGTGAGGGCCCATCGCTTTTCGAAGACGGCGCTGGAAAAGATTCAGGCGGCCGGCGGCAAGGCCGAGGTGATCTGACGTGGCCGTCGCGATGCTGGGCGCGGTGCGGCATGCCTTCAAGCTGGAGGACCTGCGCAGGCGGATTCTCTTCACGTTCGCCATGTTCCTGGTCTACCGGCTGGGCGTGCACATCCCCGTTCCGGGGTTGAACCCGCGGGTCATCGAGGATCTCATCAAGAGCGGCACCATCTTCGGGCTGCTCGACATCTTTTCGGGCGGGGCGCTGCGCTTCTTCAGCATCTTCGCCATGAGCATCACGCCCTACATCAACGCGTCGATCATCATGCAGCTCCTCACCATCGTGGTCCCGAAGATCGAACAGTGGGCCAAAGAAGGTGAGGAAGGCCGCAAGAAGATCACGCAGTGGACGCGCTACGGGACCGTGATCCTCGGCCTGATCCAGGCGATCGGCATGACGTTCTTCATCTCGCGCAACCGCCCGGATGCCATCCTGCATCCGGGGTTCTGGAGCGACGCCGTCATCGTCATTTCGCTGACGGCCGGCACGACGTTCCTCATGTGGATCGGCGAGCAGATGACGGAGCACGGCATCGGCAACGGCATCAGCCTTCTGATCTTCGCGGGCATCGTGTCGCGCCTGCCGGCCGGCTTCGGGACCATGCTGCAGTACCTGCAGGGCGGCGTGATCAACGTCGTCAACGTCGCGATTCTCGTCGTCATCGGGGTGCTCGTCATCGCCGGGGTCATCGTCGTGCAGCAGGGGCAGCGGCGGATCCCGGTGCAGTACGCGAAGCGCGTCGTCGGCCGCCGGATGTACGGCGGGCGCAGCACGCACATCCCGATCCGCGTGAACACGGCCGGCGTGATCCCGGTCATCTTCGCGGCGAGCCTCCTGGCGATGCCGCAGACGATCGGCCAGTTCCTGCCGTACCACTGGGTGCAGTCCGTCATGGCGTTCTTCCGCTTCGGCGGGTTCTGGTACGAGTTCGTGTACTTCTGGCTCATCGTCGCGTTCACGTTCTTCTATACGGCGATCGTGTTCAACCCGATGGACGTGAGCGACAACATCCGGAAGTACGGTGGGTTCATCCCGGGCATCCGGCCCGGCCGGCCCACGACCGAGTACCTGCAGAAGGTGCTGTTGCGCATCACCCTGCTGGGCGCGGTCTTCCTCGGCCTGGTGGCCGTCCTGCCGCCGATCGTGGGTTCCGCAACGGGGATCCCGAACATCTACTTCGGCGGCACGGCGCTGCTGATCGTCGTCGGCGTCGCGTTGGAGACCATGATGCAGATCGAATCGCAGCTCCTGATGCGGCAGTATCAGGGCTTCCTGAAGTAGGTGAGCCAGTGAGGATCGTGCTGTTGGGTCCGCCCGGGGCGGGGAAGGGCACGCAGGCCGTGCGGCTGGCCGAGAAGGCCGGCGTGCCGCACATCTCCACCGGCGACATGTTCCGCCAGGCGGTGCGCGAGGGCACGCCGCTGGGCCGCGAGGCCAAGGCCTACATGGACCGCGGGGCGCTGGTGCCGGACGAGGTCACCATCGGCATCGTGCGGGAGCGCCTCGCGAAGGACGACGCCGCGAAGGGCTTCGTCTGCGACGGCTTCCCGCGGACGACGGTCCAGGCCGAGGCGCTGGACCGCATCCTGGCCGAGCTCGAGCGGCCGCTGGAGGCCGTCGTCAACCTTGTCGTCCCGGACGAGGAGATCGTCCGGCGGCTCGCCGGGCGGCGCGTCTGCCCGCAGTGCGGCGCCACCTACCACGTGGCCTTCAACCCGCCGGCCGAGCCGGGTCGCTGCGACCGCTGCGGCGCGGAACTCGTGCAGCGTCACGACGACCGCGAGGAGACCGTCCGCGAGCGGCTGGGCGTGTACCACCGGCAGACGGCGCCGCTCGTCGACTACTACCGCGAGGCGGGGCTGCTCGTCCAGGTCGACGGCACCGGCGACGTGGACGCGGTGACGGCGTCCGTGCTGGAGGCGTTGCGGTGATCATTCTGAAGTCGAACCGGGAACTCGAGAAAATGCGGGCCGCCGGCCGGCTCGTGGCGCGCGCGCTGCAGGAGCTGCGGCGCCACATCCGGCCCGGCGTCACGACGGCCGAGCTCGACCGCATCGCCGAGGAGTTCATCGTGCGGCACGGCGGCCGGCCGACGTTCAAGGGCTACCGCGGGTTCCCGGCGGCCATCTGCGCGTCGCCGAACGACGTCGTCGTCCACGGCATCCCGGGCGACGTCGTCCTGAAGGAGGGCGACATCTTCAGCGTGGATGTCGGCGTCACGCTCGACGGCTTCATCGGCGACACCGCCTGGACGTTTCCGGTGGGCGAGGTCGACCCGGAGGCGGCGCGCCTGCTGGAGGTCACGGAGCGGAGCCTCGAGGCGGGCATCGCCGCGGCGCAGCCCGGCGGGTACGTGTCGGACATCGGCGCGGCGGTGCAGGCGGTCGTGGAAGCGGCCGGCTTCGCCGTGGTCCGGGAGTACACGGGGCACGGCGTCGGCCGCCAAATGCACGAGGATCCGCCGGTCCCGAACTACGGCCCGCCCGGTCGTGGGCCGCGGCTGAAGCCGGGCATGGTGCTGGCCATCGAGCCGATGGTCAACGTCGGCACGTGGAAGACGAGGATGGAGGCGGACGGCTGGACGGTGCGCACGGCGGACGGCTCGCTGTCGGCCCACTTCGAGCACACCGTCGCCGTCACGGAAAACGGGCCCGAGATCCTTACGGTGGTGGACTGACGTGGCGACGGACAGCAGGGCGGCAAGCGACGCGACACCGATCCGCGTGGGGCAGATCGTCCGGTCGAGGGCCGGCCGCGACGCCGGAAAGGCGTACGTCGTGATCGGCCTCGAGAACGAGAGGTTCGCGCTCGTCGCCGACGGCGCGACGCGGACGGTGCGGCGCCCCAAGCGGAAAAACGTTCGCCACCTCGAGGTCCTGCCGGCGGAGGACGCCCGTCTGGCCGCTTCGTTTGAGGAAGGTCGCGGTCCGACCGACGCCCAGATCCGCGCCGCGCTGGCGGAGTTGGTCGGGTCGCCCGACGCGGAAGGAGGTGCCGAAGCGCATGGCTCATAAGGACAAGGACACCATCGAGGTGCAGGGGACCGTCATCGAGCCGCTGCCGAACGGCATGTTCCGCGTGGAACTGGAGAACGGGCACCGGGTGCTGGCCCACGTGTCGGGAAAGATTCGCATGAATTTTATTCGCATTCTGGCGGGCGACCGCGTTACAGTAGAGCTATCGCCCTACGATCTGACGCGCGGCCGCATCACGTACCGGCACCGCAGCTGAATCGATGGGAGGCGCACCATGAAAGTCCGGCCTTCGGTCAAGAAGATCTGTGAGAAGTGCAAAGTGATCAAGCGTCACGGCAAGGTCATGGTCATCTGCGAGAACCCGAAGCACAAGCAGGTTCAGGGCTGACGAAGGAGGCGGGGTGAAGGCATGGCACGCATCGCTGGAGTCGACCTGCCGCGCGACAAGCGCATCGAGGCGGCGCTGCCGTACATCTACGGCATCGGCTGGTCCCGCTCGCGGGAGATCCTGCGCCGCACGGGCATCAATCCGGACACGCGCGTCCGCGACCTGACGGAGGAAGAGGTCGCGAAGCTGCGCGAGGTCATCGACCGCGACTACAAGGTGGAAGGCGACCTGCGCGCCGAGGTCCAGCGCAACATCAAGCGCCTCATCGACATCGGCTGCTATCGCGGCCTGCGCCACCGGCGGGGGCTGCCCGTCCGCGGCCAGCGCACCAAGACGAACGCCCGCACGCGGAAGGGCCCGCGGCGGACGGTGGGCGCGAAGCGCAAGAAGTAAGGGCACCGCCATTTTATGCTGGCAATTTCCGTGAGCCTCGCATAAAATATCTTTATGGCCGTCTTTGGCGGCCCCTTTGCTGCGCTTATGGACTCGTGGGGCGTCGCGTTTCTCCGCGGCTGCCGCGGCTCCCCACCGCCCGGGCGCGGCCGTTGGCATCACGGCATTCTGGAAGCGACTTGCAACGCGCCACGAATTCACGGTACGGCGAAGCCCGTGCCGATCCGGAGGGGTATCACGCGAATGGCAAAGCCGCGCGGAACACGGGCACGTAAGCGCGAGCGCCGCCACGTCGATCGCGGCATCGCGCACATCCGTTCCACGTTCAACAACACCATCGTGACGATCACCGATCCGGCGGGTAACACGATTTCCTGGGGCACCGCCGGGACGCAGGGTTTCAAAGGATCGAAGAAGGGGACGCCGTTCGCCGCGCAGCTGGCGGCCGAACGCGCCGCGCGCGCGGCGATGGACGCCGGCATGCGCGAAGTCGAGGTGTACGTGAAGGGGCCCGGCGCGGGGCGCGAGGCCGCCATCCGCGCGCTTCAGGCTGCGGGCCTGGAAGTCAGCGTCATCAAGGACGTCACGCCGATTCCACACAACGGTTGCCGCCCGCCCAAGCGGCGCCGCGTATAAGGGGGTGAACCCATGGCACGTTACACTGGGCCGGTCTGCCGCCTGTGCCGCCGCGAGGGCCAGAAGCTGTTCCTGAAGGGCCAGCGCTGCTACACGCCCAAGTGCCCGATCGAAAAGAAGGCCGTTCCGCCGGGGCAGCACGGCCTGACCCGCCGGAAGCTGTCGGACTACGGCCTGCACTTGCGCGAAAAGCAGAAGGCGCGCCGCTTCTACGGCGTCCTTGAGCGCCAGTTCCGCAACTACGTGGAGCGGGCGGAGCGCGCGAAGGGCGTCACGGGCGAACGCCTGTTGCAGATCCTGGAGTCGCGTCTCGACAACGTCGTGTACCGTCTGGGGTTCGCCCTTTCGCGCCGTCACGCGCGCCAGCTGGTGCTGCACGGCCACTTCAGCGTCAACGGCCGCAAGGTCAACGTCCCCTCCTACCTGGTGCGGCCGGGCGACGTCATCGAGGTGCGCGAGCGCAGCCGCGACCTGCCGTTCTTCAAGGACGTCATGCAGGGCGCGGTGGACGCCAGCGTGCCGGAGTGGCTGTCGTCCAACCGCGAGCAGCTCCGGGGCGAAGTGCTGCGCCTGCCGTTGCGCGAAGAGATCGACGCGCCGGTGCAGGAGAGCCTGATCGTCGAGCACTACTCGCGTTAAGCTGCGTCCTCCGCGAGGTTGCGAAAGAGTTGCGCCCAGGGGGGAATTCATGTGGCGACTGTCGAGATGGAACGCCCCAACATCGAGTGTGTGGAGAAATCCCCTGACGATCGTTACGGCCGGTTCGTGGTCGAACCGCTGGAGCGCGGCTACGGGACGACGCTGGGCAATTCGCTGCGTCGCATTCTCCTGTCCTCGCTGCCGGGCGCCGCGGTGACGTCCGTGAAGATCGACGGGGTTCTTCACGAATTCTCCAGCCTTCCGGGCGTGCTGGAGGACGTGACGGACATCATCCTCAACATCAAGGGTCTCGCGATCAAGATGCACGGCGACGGGCCGCAGGTCATGCGCATCGAGGCGGAGGGCGAGGGCGAGGTCACGGCTGCGGACATCCAGACGGGGCCGGACATCGAGATCGTCAACCCGGATCATCACATCGCCACGCTCGACAAGAACGGCCGCCTCGCCATGGAGATGACGGTCGAGCGTGGACGGGGCTACGTGCCGGCGGACCGCAACAAGCGGCCCGACCAGCCGATCGGCGTGATCCCGATCGACTCGATCTTCTCGCCCATTCGGCGCGTGAACTACCAGGTCACGGACACGCGCGTCGGCCAGGTCACCAACTACGACCGGCTCACGCTCGACATCTGGACCAACGGCACCATCGCGCCGGATGAGGCGGCCAGCTTCGCCGCGAAGATCCTGGCGGAGCACCTGAACCTCTTCATCGGCTTGACCGACAAGGTCGGCAACGTCGAGATCATGGTGGAGAAGGAAGGCGACGAGCGCGACCGCCTTCTCAGCCAGAGCATCGACGAGCTCGAACTCTCCGTGCGCTCGTACAACTGCCTGAAGCGGGCGGGCATCAACACCATCGGCGAGCTCGTCGCGAAGACGCCCGAGGACATGATGAAGGTCCGCAACCTCGGGAAGAAGTCGCTTGAGGAAGTGCAGGAGAAGCTCGCCGCGCTCGGCTTGAGCCTCCGGCAGAGCGAAGACTAGACCGCGCGTTCGACCCGCGCGACAGCGGAGGAGGGACACCCGATGCCATACGCCAAACTCGGCCGTCCGAAGGACGCGCGCCGCGCCTTGTTCCGCAGCCTCGTCACCTCCCTCCTGGACAAGGAAGCGATCATCACGACGGAGGCCAAGGCCAGCGAGGTCAACGCGATCGCCGAGAAGCTGATCACGAACGCGAAGCGCGGCGACCTGCACGCCCGTCGCCAGGCGGCCGCGTTCCTCCTGGACGAGGACGTGCTGAAAAAGCTCTTCGACAACATCGCGCCGCGGTACAAGGACCGGCCGGGCGGCTACACGCGGATCGTCAAGCTGGGGCCGCGCCGCGGCGACGCCGCGCCGATGGTCCGCCTTGAGCTCGTCTGAGCGCGTGGACGCCCCGCTCATCGAGGTCGTAGGCCTGCACTACCGCTACCCCGACCCGCACGGGAGCGGCGTGCAGGCCTTGTCGCATGTCGACCTGCGCGTGGCGCGCGGCGAGTGGTTGGCCGTTCTGGGGAGCAATGGCTCCGGCAAGTCCACGCTCGCGCGCTGCCTGAACGGGCTGCTCGTGCCGGAAGCCGGCACGGTGCGCGTCGCCGGCCTGCTGACCAGCGAGCCGCGCCACCTGCGGGAGATCCGGCGGCGCGTCGGCCTCGTCTTCCAGAACCCGGACAACCAGATCGTGGCGCCGGTCGTCGAGGACGACGTGGCCTTCGGGCCGGAGAACCTCGGCCTGCCGCCGGAAGAGATCCGGCGGCGGGTGCGCCGGGCGCTCGAAGCGACCGGCCTCGCGGAGCTGTCCGGCAGGGCGCCCTCGCAGCTCTCCGGCGGGCAGAAGCAGCGGCTCGCGATCGCCGGGGCCCTCGCGATGGAGCCGGAGGCGATCGTCTTCGACGAGGCGACATCCATGCTGGACCCGGTCGGGCGCGGCGACGTGATCCGCACGGTGTCGGAACTGCGGCGATCGACAGGGCTGTCCGTGGTGTGGATCACGCACGACATGGCCGAGGCGGCCCTGGCCGACCGCGTCGTCGTGCTGCACCAGGGCCGCGTGGTGGCGGACGGGCCCCCCGTGGACGTCCTGACGCGCGCGGAGGACTTGCGCCGGTGGGGCCTCGCCCCGCCGCACTCGGTGGTCCTCGCGGAGCGGCTGCGAGCCGACGGCGTTCCGCTCGGGGAGCCGGCCGCCGTCCCGGCGCACACCATCGAAGGGTTGGTGGAGGCCCTGTGCCGATTGTGGTCGAGCGCCTGACCTACCGGTACGACCCGGCCGACCGCGACTCGCCCCCGGCGCTGCGGGAGATCTCGCTCTCGATCGCCGACGGCGAGCGCGTCGGCCTGGCGGGCGCGACCGGCTCCGGCAAGACGACGCTCGCCCTTCACTTCAACGGCCTGCTCTCGCCGACGGAGGGCCGGGTCGTCGTCGACGGCATCGACCCGTGCGCGCCCGGCCTCTCGCGTGCGGCCCGCGCACGGGCGCGCCGCGAGCTGCGGCGCAAGGTGGGCATCGTCTTCCAGTACCCGGAGACGCAGCTGTTCGAGGAGACGGTCGCGGACGATATCGCGTACGGGCCCCGCAACCTGGGCCTTCCGGAGGACGAGGTGCAGGCGCGCGTGAGACGGGCCATGCAGGACGTCGGCCTCGACCCGGCGCTGGCGCGCCGCTCGCCGTTCCAGCTCTCCGGCGGCCAGATGCGGCGGGTGGCGCTGGCCGGCGTGCTGGCGATCGATCCCGACATCCTCGTGCTGGACGAGCCCACGGCCGGTCTCGACCCGCAGGGGCGCGAGGCGCTGCTCGACTTCATCGGGCGCTGGCAGCGCGGCGGATCGCGGCCGCGCACCCTCGTGTACGTTTCGCACGCGATGGACGAGATGGCCACGCTCGTGGACCGCATGGTGGTGTTGCACCGCGGCGAAGTCGTGGCCGACGGTCCACCGCGCGAAGTGTTCGCGCGGGCCGACCTCCGCCAGTGGGGCCTCGAGCCCCCGCCGGCGACGGCGTTCCTGCGCGGGCTTGCGGCGTGCGGCTGGCCCGTGCGCGCGGACGCGCTGACGCTGGACGAGGCGCGGGCGCGCGTGGCCGCCGCGTGGCGTGCCCGTGACGGCGCGCGCCACGGCGCGGGCGGGGCGGCCGCCGGGCCGGATGGGCAACCCCGTGGCGGCCGGCGCCCGGCGCGACCGGGGGAGGCGCAGGCGTGAAGGCCGTCACGCTGGGCCAGTACGTGGCCGGGGACACGGCCCTGCACCGGCTGGACGCGCGCACGAAGCTCGTCGGGCTGGCGCTCCTGATCCTGGCGCTGTTTGTGACGTCGTCCGGAGCCGTCTACGGGGCGATCGCCGCGCTGCTGGCGGCGGCCACCGTGGCCGCGCGGGCGCGGCTGGACGCCCTGTGGCGCGGCCTGCGGCCGATTCTCGTGCTCGTGTTGATCACGTCGGCGATCAACGCGTTCTCCGTCCCCGGAGAGGCGCTGGCGCGCGTCGGACCTTTGGCGCTCACGCGTCCGGGGCTGGCGATCGCGGCCGCGCTGGGCGTTCGCCTCCTGCTGCTCGTGTGGGCGACGACGCTCCTCACCATGACGACCTCGCCGCTCCTGCTGACGGACGCGCTGGAGCGCCTTTTGACGCCGCTGAAGCGCGTCCGCTTCCCGGTGCACGAGCTGGCGCTCATGATGTCCATCGCGCTGCGCTTCATTCCGACGATCTTTGACGAAGCCGACCGCATCATGAAGGCGCAGGCGTCCCGCGGCGCGGACTTCGAGTCGGGCTCGCTCTGGCGGCGCGCCCAGGCCCTGGTGCCGGTGCTCGTGCCGCTCTTCGTCGCGGCGTTCCGGCGCGCGGAGGACCTGGCGCTCGCCATGGAAGCCCGCGCGTACGCGGGCGGCGAGGCGCGCACGCGTTACCGCGAGACGCGCATGGGGGCGCGCGACTGGCTCGCGCTGGCGGCGCTGGCGGCGCTCGCGGCGTGGGCGCTGGCGGCGCGAGGAGCGGGGCCGGCGTAAGGCGCCGCTGCGGCGCGGGACGCGACGGTGCGCGGGTCGGCCGCCCGCCCGTGCCGGCCCGCGGGCCATCGGGGGAGGTGCGAGGGCGTGGACGTCGCGACCGTGACGGATGGCGTGCTGCTGACGGTCGCGTTCGAGGGCACGCGGTACCAGGGGTTCCAGCTCCAGGGCAAGGGCGAGGACACGGTGCAGGCGCGCCTCGAAGCCGCCTGGGCGCGCGTCACGGGGACGCCCGCGCGCGCCATCCCCTCCGGCCGCACGGATGCCGGCGTGCACGCGGCGGCCATGCCCGTGCAGTTCCGGGTGCCGTGCCGCATTCCCCTCGAGCGATTGCCCCTGGCGCTCAACGCCCAGCTGCCGGACGACATCGTCGTGCGCGCGGCGCGGGCCGTGCCGCCGGGCTTCCACGCCCGCTTCGACGCGCGGGGCAAGACGTACGTGTACAACCTCTGGTGCGAGGCGACGGTGCCCCCGTTCTGGTCGCGCTACGCGTGGCTGCACGCGCGGCCGGTGGACGTCGACGCCATGGCCGAAGCCGCCCGCCTGCTCTCCGGCCGGCACGACTTCGCCGCCTTCGGCCGCGCGGGGCGGCCGGTGCGGGACACCGTGCGCACGGTCAAGCTGTCGCTGGCGCGCCGCGGCCCGCTGATCACGGTCTGGGCGGAGGGTGACGGCTTCCTGTACAAGATGGTGCGCGCGCTTGTGGGAACGCTGGTCGAGGTGGGACGCGGGGCCATGCGGCCGGACGCCGTGCGCGCGCTGATCGACGGCCCCGCGAGGCGGGCGGACGCGCCGGCCGCCGGCCCGACGGCGCCCGCGCGAGGCTTGTGCCTCGTCGAGGTGCGGTACGATTGGGGCGCCGTCACCGGGCACGATTTCATTGACATCCTGCCGTGCCCTTCTTTAGAATAGCTTTGTCTGTTTTGGCCCCGTTTCAGACACGGAGGTTTTTTGCCGATGAGCGTGAACTTCAACAAGACCTACCAGGCCAACGGCGAACAGGTTGAGCGCAAGTGGTACGTCATCGACGCCGACGGCCTGATCCTCGGTCGTCTGGCCAGCGAGGTCGCGCGGATTTTGCGCGGCAAGCACAAGCCCATCTACACGCCGAGCGTCGACACCGGCGACCACGTCATCGTCATCAACGCGAGCAAGGTGCGGTTGACGGGCAACAAGCTTCAAAAGAAGATGTACTACCGCCACTCGAACTGGCCGGAGGGCCTCAAGGCCATGAACTACGCCAAGTTCCTGGCCACGCGCCCGGAGCGGGTCATCGAGAAGGCGGTGCGCGGCATGCTGCCGCGGAACTCGCTCGGCCGGCAGATGTTCCGCAAGCTCAAGGTCTACGCCGGACCGCAGCACCCGCATGAGGCGCAGAAGCCGGTCAAGCTGGAGCTGCCGCAGGCTCGCGCCTGAGCGGGAACGGATCGCGAGCGCGAAAGCGTAAGGAGATGAAGGTGTGGCGAAGCTGAAGTCCCCGACGATGTTCTACTGGGGCACCGGTCGGCGCAAGGAGGCGGTCGCGCGCGTGCGGCTCCTGCCCGGCAAGGGCCGGGTGATCGTCAACGACCGGCCCATCGAGGAGTACTTCAAGGTTCCGACGCTCCAGGCGACCGCGTTGGAGCCCCTGCACGCCGTGGACGCGGCCGGCAAGTACGACGTGTTCGTCCGCGTGTGCGGCGGCGGCATCTCCGGCCAGGCGGGCGCCGTGCGGCACGGGATTGCCCGCGCCCTCGTGCGCGCCGACGCGGAACTGCGCCCGGTGCTCAAGAAGGCGGGCTACCTCACCCGCGACCCGCGGATGAAGGAACGCCGCAAGTACGGCTTGAAGAAGGCGCGCAAGGCGCCGCAGTTCTCGAAGCGCTGAGCGCCGATCGCGCCATGGCGTTTGGTTCGCGCCGGCCCGTTCACCCGGGCCGGCGCGTTTTGTTGCGCGCGATCCGGTGACGCCCCTGCGGATGAGGCGCCCGCGCGGGCCCGATCGCGTGGGGGCGCGGAGCGTGGCCGTGGCGGCGCACATGCACGGAAAGCGTCACGCCACATGAAAGCGCTGGACTCAGGACGTGAGAGGAGAACCCGCGCATGACCGGCGAGAAGGATGCTCTTCAGGAAACGCCGGACCTGCCCGGCGCGAGCGGGCTGGAGGGCCCGGCGCTGCGTTTGGAGCCGCTTGAGCCGCGCCATCGCGACGGGCTTCTGGAGGCTGCGGGCGGGGACGCCGGCATCTTCGAGTGGCTTTCGCTTGAGCTGACCTCGCCCGAGGCCGTCGACCAGTTCGTGGCCGAGGCCCTGGAGGCTCGAGCCCGCGGCGTGGCGCAGCCGTTCGCCGTCGTGCGGAAAGCGGACGGCAAGATCCTGGGCAGCACGCGGTACATGGACATCGACCGGCGGAACCGCACGCTGGAGATCGGCTGGACGTGGTACGCGCGCGAGGCGTGGGGCACGCGCGTCAACCCGGAGGCGAAGTACCTGCTGCTCGCGCACGCGTTCGAGGCGTGGGGCGCGAACCGCGTGACGCTGAAGACGGACGTCAAGAACCTGCGCTCGCAGGCCGCGATCCGCAAGCTCGGCGCGCAGTATGAGGGCACGCTGCGCAACCACCGTGTGCGACGCGACGGCACCCTGCGCGACACCGTGATCTTCTCGATCCTGCCCGAAGAGTGGCCGCGCGTGAAGGAGGGGCTCCTCCGCCGGCTCGGGTGGGGCGAGGACGGAACCGGGCCACGCCCGGAGGGCCCGCCCGCGTAACCCCCGCCCGACCGGCGCTGCGGCCTGCCCGCGCATCGCCTGGCATGGCGCCTGACGCACCCGCATACACCCAAACCGGACGGCGGCGGAGCGGGGATGACCCGCGCCGCGCGAGGGGAAAGGGGCGTCGCGGGTGAGGGCGGGGTGGCGGCGAGTCAGGCCGAGCGCGCGCGACCGGCTGGGCGCCTGGGCGGCTGCGGTGACGGGCCCGGCCACGCGCCCGGGCAAAGCTCCACGGCCGTGGCTGCAGGCGGTCGCCGTCTTCGGCGCGTGCCTCCTGCTCGCCACGGCCGTCCGCAGCGCGGCGTACGGAATGGAGCGCGCGGCCGAGGCGCGCGTCATCAAGGGCGTCGTCAGCAGCTTCGCCGGCAAGCGCGTGCTCGTCGACCCCGGCCACGGCGGCATCGACCCGGGCGCCCTGGGGCCGGGCGGCATCGAGGAGGACGAACTCACCCTTCAGATCTCGCTCAAGCTGGCGGAGATGCTGCGCGCCGCGGGCGCCACGGTGCTCCTGACGCGCGCCGACGGGAACGACCTCTCCGGCATGACAGCGCAACGCTACCGCGAGCGCAAGGTGAAGGACCTCTGGGCGCGGGTGGAAGTGATGAACCGCTTCCAGCCTGATCTCGTCGTCAGCATCCACTGCAACGCCTACCCGTCTCCCACGTGGCGCGGCGCGCAGGCCTTCTACGACGGCAAGTACCACGAGGAGAGCAAGCGGCTCGCCGTGGCGATCCAGGACGCCCTGCGCCGGCTCACGCCGACGAACCGCTGGGCCAACGGCAACATCAACCACCTGATCCTCAAGCAGGCGCCGGCCCCGGCGGTCACGGTCGAGGTCGGGTTCCTTTCGAATCCGGACGAGGCGCGGCTGCTGACCCAGCCCGAGTACCAGCAGCGCGTCGCGTTCGCCGTCTTCCTTGGCATGGCCCAGTACCTCATGGGCGCGGCTCCGCAGGGCACGACCGTCAACGATTGACGAATGCCGTCTCCTCAAGCCACCGCGTGCTGTAGCGGCCCTCGACGAAGTCGGGGTGGTCGAGCAGGCGGCGGAAGAGCGGGATCGTCGTCTTCACGCCCTCGATCTCGCACTCCTGGAAGGCGCGCCGCGCCCGCGCCAGCGCCTCCTCGCGGTCGGCTCCCCAGACAATCACCTTCGCGAGCAGAGAGTCGTAGAACGGCTGCACCACCGAGCCGGCCGTGACGCCTTCGTCGACGCGCACTCCAAGGCCGTGCGGCCAGCGGACGCGGGTGATCGTCCCCGGCGAAGGCAGGAAGTTGCGGTCGGGGTCCTCCGCGTTGACGCGGAACTCGATGGACCAGCCGCGCGGCTTCAGGTCCTCCTGCCGGAAGGGCAGCGCCTGCCCGGCGGCGACGCGGATCTGCTCCTTGACGATGTCGACGCCGAGCGTCATCTCCGTGACCGGGTGCTCCACCTGGATGCGCGTGTTCATTTCGATGAAGTAGAACTGATCGTCCTCGACGAGGAACTCGATGGTGCCGGCGCCGGTGTAGTTCACGGCCTCGGCGGCGCGGACGGCCGCCTCCGACATGCGCGCGCGCAACTCCGGCGTCAGGACGGGGCTCGGCGCCTCCTCGACAATCTTCTGGCGCCGCCGCTGGATGGAGGAGTCGCGCTCGTAGAGGCTCAGGGTGTGGCCGTGCCGGTCGGCGAGGATCTGGAACTCGATGTGGCGCGGGCTGGCGAGGTACTTCTCCACGTACACCTCGCCGCTGCCGAAGGAGGACTTGGCCTCGCGCTCCGCGCTCTCGACCGCGGCCTTCAGCTCGTTCGCGTCGTGGACCACGCGGATGCCGCGCCCGCCGCCCCCGGCCGCCGCCTTGACGAGCACGGGGAAGCCGATCTCCTGGGCCACGGCCAGCGCCTCCTCAAGGCCGCGCACCGTGCCCTCGCTGCCCGGGATGACGGGCACCCCGGAACGCTTCATGAGCTCTCTCGCGCGCGCCTTGTCGCCCATCTGCTCGATGGCCTCGGGGGAGGGGCCGATGAAGTCGATGCCCCAGGTGCGGCAGACGGCCGCGAAGTGGGCATTCTCTGCGAGGAACCCGTAGCCCGGGTGGATGGCTTCCACCTCGGCGCGGCTGGCGACGTCGATGATCGCGGCGATGTTCAGGTAGCTCTGGCTGGCCGGGGCCGGGCCGACCGGGTAGGCTTCGTCGGCGAACTGGACGTGGTAGGCGTCCTTGTCGGCTTCCGAGTAGATGGCCACGGTGCGGATGCCGAGCTCGCGGCAGGCGCGCAGCACGCGTACGGCGATCTCGCCGCGGTTGGCCACCAGGACTTTGCGGTACATGAGGTCCTCCTTCGTTGGTCTCGAACGAGCGTCTGTGACCCACTATTATAAATAGGTAATAGACGACGCGTTTCCATTTTACCCGCGGCCGCCGGCCGCGTCACGGGATGTGACCGCGATGCGCGTCCTCGCCCGCCACGCCGAGGCCCTGCAGGACGGGACGGCGCGCTGCCGCCTCTGCCCGAAGCGCTGCCTCGTCCGCCCGGGCGAGGCCGGGGATTGCCGCGTGCGCGTGAACGAGGGCGGGCGGCTGTGGGCGGCCGGCTATGGCCGCCTGGCGGCGGTGGCCGTCGAGCCGGTGGAAAAGAAGCCGTTCTTCCACTACCGGCCGGGCCGCCTGTGCCTCTCCGTGGGCACGTTCGGCTGCAACCTCCATTGCGACTACTGCCAGAACTGGACGATCTCCCAGACGGACGGCGTGGCATCCGGGACGGGGTCGCCCGCGCCGGATGTGCGGCCGGAGGACGTGCTGGAGCGCGCCCTCGCCGCGCGGGCCGCCGACCCCCGGGTGGATGCCGTCTGCTTCACCTTCACGGAGCCCGTCGTGTCCTTCGAGTTCGTGATCGATGTCGCTCGGGAAGCCCGGCGCCTCGGATTCGCCGTGCTGCTGAAGACGAACGGCTTCGCGGAACCGGAGCCGTGGACGGAGCTTCTCGACGTCGCGGACGCCGTCAACGTCGACCTCAAGGGCCTGGACGACGCGTACTACGGCCGCGCGCTCGGTGGCTGGAGCGGGCCCGTGCGGGCTTCCATCGAGGCGGCGTTCAGGGCCGGTGTGCACGTGGAGGTGACGACGCTCCTCGTCCCCGGCGAGTTCGACGACCCTGAGGAGGTGGAGGCCATCGCCGCGTGGCTGGCCGGGCTGAGCCGCGACATCCCCCTGCACCTGCCCCGCTTCTACCCTGACTTCCGTCGCGGCGGCGAGCCGATGCGGCGCGAGGCCCTCGCCGCCGCAAGAGAGGCGGCGCGGCGCCACCTGCGGTACGTCTACCTCACGGCCTCGTCCACCGCGGGCGACACGGACACGCGTTGCGACGCGTGCGGAGCGCGGCTGGTGCGGCGCCACGGCTTGGTCGTCGAGCGCGAGGCGCTCGTGGACGCGCCCACCGGCTTCCGCTGCGGCGCCTGCGGCGCCGCGCACGCCTTTCGCTGAACGGGGGAGGGGCCGGCC